>JASLCY010000471.1 GCA_030151925.1 Oligoflexus sp. | reverse complement strand
GAGGTGATAGACGCGGGGCAGGCCGTGACTCAAGGCCTGCTTGAGATGGAGTTCGGGGCTCGAACGGAGGTAGACGTCGTGCGAGCCGTGCCGATGATCTATCCATTGCGTCGCGAAATAGTCGAGATGGACTTCCGTGCCCGGCGCCTGGACGACGATAGGCGCATCGACCTGAAGATAGGAGCGACTTTGGAAGAACTCATGGATGTGGTTTTGGAGCTTCTGCCGAGCCAGCATCCGCTCGATGAAGTCCTTGTTCGGTTCAACCATGAGATCCCTCCACGCTGCGGTCGTGGAGGGATATATAGCCGCATCCTTCTAAATTCGCAAAGGTTTCTCTATTTTACCTGGATTTCGGCGTTATAGACGGCCGAAGGATCCATACGCTCCATCATGCTCTTATAGATGACGCGCAGTTCGCGGCAGGGTTTGCCCTTGGCGATACTCTTGCCGTTGTAGACGACCTCTATGTCCTTGTCGTATTTCAGCATGTTATCGGCCAGGCGAAGGCTCAGGCCGCCCGAGACGGTGCCTTCCAGGGTTATTTTCTGGCCGCTGATCGTGGCCGTGACGGTTTCGCCGGCTTTAGGATTTTTGGCGTTCAGCCAGTAGAAGCGTTGTTTGGTCGTATCGTCTTGCCGCCAGACGACTTTGGAAGGCGTCGAGCTGCGCTTGAACTTGGCGATCCAAGGAACGATGACGGACTCTTGCCCATCCATCCAGTGGCCGGTGTTGGGTTCACCGAAGAGATGCTGGTAGGCGCCCTTGTCGGCCTTGGCCAGTTCATTCAGCTTTTGGTTCCAGTCCGAGACCAGTTTATTGCGATCATAGGCGGAATCCTGAGATCCGACGAAGAGAGTGAAGCCGATGTTGCGAAGGTTGAGAGGCGAAGCGTCGCCCGGGTGGCCCGCGCTCATCGAAGCCGCCGCGAAGTGATCGGCCAGGCGCGGGGCCAGCTGATAGACGCCGTCGCCGCCGGCTGAATAACCCATGATATAGACCTTATCGGGATCAACCTGGCCGGTGATCACGTAGTTCGCGATCAGGCGTTCGATCAGTTGATCCATGGGCTCCTTGTGCCACATGTCCCAGCTATCGGATGGAGCGCGCGGCGCGAGATAGATGCCTTCCGCAGGTTTATAGAGATCGATCTGGTTGCGCCACTGCTGATCGTTCTCCTCGGCTGACACCGAACCGCCGCCATGCAGGGAAATATAGAGGCTGTGGCCGCACGAGGGCTTTTTACCGTATTCGCGCGTCTCGTATTTCATGGTAACGCCGGAGGCTGTCACGGTCTTGCTGTCGATCTCTTTCTGACGAGCGGCCTTCTCGTTCTTTTGGATCTCGCCCCAGAGGAAGTCCTTGGCTGCCTGCGCATCCTTATCGGTAAGGCTCACCTTGAGGAAGGCGAGATCGGTGTTGTCGGCGATCGTCTTCTTCTGTTGGATATAGGCCTTGAAATCGGCGAGGGCTTTTTTCGAAGCGTCGGAGGAGGCGCTGGCCAGCTCTGAGCCGCCGGTTGAAGATTCCCGGCAGGCGGTGAAGACGAAAACTTGGGAGAGGGATGCGGCAAGCAGCAGACGTTGAGCATGAAGGCGAAGTGATTTCGCTAGCATGGGGGTTCCTCCAGGGGGCCGTCAGGCAATTTCTGGGGCGCTTTATCGGCTGCTGTTGGCAAAAACTTAAGAAAAATCTTAAATTTTAAAAAAATTAATTACTCCCGCCGTAAATTTTTTCACTGAAAATGCCGATAGGTAAGAAATTCGCCCGATGGCGAGCTTCAGACCATAGAGGAACCCTATGTTATCTCCATTCTCGCCGATCTGCGTCCGGAGGAGTCTAGGCAGCTTCGTGTTCGCTCTCCTTATGATGGGGTGCGACGGCACTTCGAATTCCGCTGGGGAATTATCGGGAAGCTACGATTCCGGGATCGCTGCCGGGACCTACTCCATCCGTTCCCGACTGAGCGGAAAGTGTCTGGATATCGTCGGCGGCGGCGCGGATAACGGGACGCAGATCCAGCAATGGAGCTGTTATAGTGGCAAAAACCAGGGCTGGCGCCTCATCGGCCAGGACGATACTTACCAGATAAAATCCCTGGCGACGGGCAAGTGCCTCGACATCGCGGGATGGTCGCGGAACGACGGCCTCAAGATCCAGCAATGGGACTGCGGGACGGGCGACAACCAGAAGTTCCGGTTCGAGGATAAGGGAGGAGGGAACTATGCGATCGTTGCGAAATCAAGCGGCAAGGCCCTCGATATCTCGGACCGCTCCAAGGACGACGGCGCCAGGATCCAGCAATGGGCGGAGGCCGACGGCGACAATCAGCTCTTCACGCTGGAGAAGTTGAATCTGCCGGCCTTCGTGCATACGGAGGGCACGAGGATCGTGGACAAGGACGGCAAAGACCTGCCCATGAAAGGCATGAACCTCGGCAACTGGCTGATCTGGGAAGGCTACCTCATGATGGGCGATTTCAGCTATCGCACCCACAGCCAGTTCCTGGATTCACTCAAGAAGGCCTTCGGCTGCGAGGACAAGGCGCGCGAGTTCGAGCGCCAGTGGCGGCTCAACTATGTGGACGAGAGGGCTATCAAGGACCTGCACGATCTGGGTTACAATTCCGTGCGCGTCCCCTTCCACCACAACATGTTCTGGAAGAACGGCCGTCTCACCGACGAGGGCTTCGAGTACTTCGACCGGGTGATAGGCTTCGGCAAGAAATACGGGATCTACGTGCTGCTCGATATGCATGCGGCTCCCGGTTATCAGAATCCGGGCGATCACTCGGACAACGTCGATTCCAACGCCAGCCAGCCGCGTGATTCGGTCCGCTTCTGGGACGGCGATAACGTGGATATCGCGGCTCGGATCTGGAAGCACATCGCCGACCGTTATAAGAACGAACCCGCGGTGTGGGGCTACGACCTCTTCAACGAGCCCGTGCCCCAGGACGGACGCGAATACGAGCTGCTTCCTTCGCTGATCAAGATCAGGAACGCTATTCGTGAGGTCGATCAGAACCATATCATCGTCGCCGAAGCCAGCTGGTGGGCTTCCGACCTCTCGAAGATCAACTGGCTCGATCCCCAGACCCAGGCGCATACGCACGTGACGTCTCGCTGGGATGATAATCTCGTCTATCAGATTCACCATTACGGGGCCGCCCGGGACGCCTTCGGTCGCGAAAGCCTCACCAACTGCATGGGCATCCCTTTGATACTGGGCGAGTTCGGCGAGAACGACAATGACAACCTCAAGCAGACCAATGCCTGGGCCAAAAGCAAGCTGGCCGGAGTGTTCCTCTGGTCGTTCAAGAAGTTGACTCACGATCGGACGCTCTGGACGATACCGACCAACGACAAGTATGAGGCGGTGAAGACGGCCATCAATCAGGACCATGCGGTCTCGGACGATCTTTATAAGGCTATACTCGACTTCGCCAAGAACAATATCCGGAACGGGCAGGAGAACCTAGCGTGGCACGGAGATTTTTACCAGGCGGTGTCCCCCAAGTGAGGGCGGTCCTCTCCTAGTCATTAAACAAAGCCGCCCGACCGGGAGTGCTTTGAAAGACCTTGGCGTGATCGTGCGCGGCGCCCGGTACGGAGAAGACCTTCGTATGGTCGTTCGCATTCAGGTGTTTCGCGTAGGCGGCGAAGTTCTGCGAGCGCGCGAAACGATTCGCCCCTTGCAGATCCGCGGCGCACGTGACGTCCAGCACCCCGTCGCGCGCAGTGTCGGCCTCGCCCGCGATGAATCTTATATCGCGTGTGGCGAGGCGCGCGACCATGTCGGAGACGGCCGAGGTCTTGAGATAATCCACACGGTTGCTCAGGCCGTAAGGATAGTCGTTGTAGCCTGAGCAGCTCGTCGGTTTTTCGAAAGCCGAGGATTTGCCGTTTTTCGGGCGCTCCGACGTCGGATACATATAGGATCCCGGTGAACCCACCACGAAGCGGAATTTAAAGCCGGTCAGCACGTCGCTGATCCTGGTGCCGAGCATATAACGTTCCATGAACTGCCCGCCCGCCGAGAAACCGACCAGCGTGATCGTTTTCAATTTGGAGAAACGCAGCGGATTGTCCAACGCCTTCACGAGGGCGTCGAGCGCGGCATAGGAAGACCAGTCCGAACCCTGCAGCCCCTTCGCGGCCTCGCCCTTACGCCAGTTGCCGTCTTCCCACGTGAGGTCGCTCCCCTGCGGTTTATCCTCGGCCTGCATGAAGAAAGGCGCGATCACCCAAGTCTGGGCGCCGACTTTCTGCTGAACGACCGCGGTGTTCAGGCTATCGTAATAGACTCCGGGGTTCCGATCGAGGCCATGGACGATGATCAGCGCGTTCTCCACCGTCTGGGCGGCTTTGGTGATATCGCGGTTCGAGACGTAGGCGAGGTTCTTCCCATCCCTGATAGGCAGTCGGAGAAGGGTGGCCGAAGGCAAGGGCTGGGTATCGGCTTCCAGGACCTTGGTCGTCATCGCATCGGCGCTGCCCATCGTCGCGTCCGCAGCGCCCGTCATCGCATCGGTATTGTTCGTGGTCGTCAAGATCCCTGAATCGACGTGCACCGTGCTCACCGAACCCATGGAATCAGAAGCGAGGACCTGACCGTGCTCCATCCCATTGGAGCTGTCATGAGCGGCTTGGTCCATCGCGTTCTCCCGCGTGGAGGCTTCCGTCGTCGAGACGGTCGAATGCTGGAGCTGCCCGGGCGGAGTCGGCGCCTGTTTACAGGCGAACGGGGCGAGGACGAAGGCCGACAACAGGACTGCGATCATCGTCATGGATTTTTTATGGGGCACAACGTCATGTCTCCAAAATATAGGTACTCATCCTTGCTCGCTGCATAAGTCTCATCGCTGCCGCCGAAGAAGGTCGAGAAGAAAAGCGCCCCTATCTTGAGGCTGTCGATCGTCCTGTAGACGATCTCCTTTCGTTCAAAGACCTGTTTTCCATCCAGGGCGACCTGCACGCTTCCATCCGCCTTCCCAACGGTATTCGTATGGACGGTGAGGTCTATCCTCGTCCACTGGCCTTTCGGAAAGGAGAATTCCCCTCGGCCGATGGACCACCCATAGATAATCTTGGTCGTCGAATTTTGAGTGAGCGTGTCTTTGTATTTATCCGTTAGCAACTTGTTCTCGTCTCTCGGCAGATAGGCATAGACCTCTCCGGTGCAATTCTCCCGCCACATCAGGCGCACGGAAAAACCGTTGTGACCGTCAGCGGTCTCGCCTCCGGAGATCAGATCTATATTACTGGCTATGCCGGGCAGTTTGCCGCCTTTCACGCAATCGAAATTAGCAGGGATTTTCAGCCAGTAACTCAAGGTGGCTTCGCTATATGTCCCGGTTATCCGAGGCACGAATTGAGTCCCGCCAGGTGCCAAACCCCTATCGCGCGAGGCGGATGGACTGCTCGTACCTTTGCCATACTTCACTTGGAGGACAGGACCTTTTTCCGGATCCGTGATGACTTTCTCGTTAGGCAACGCGTCCTTGATGCGGCCGGTGTTTTCGATCTCCCATTGAGCGGGATAATTGTTAAAGCTTAATTTTTGGCCGTTCATGCAAGCGGATGTCGAGGTGTCCGTGCCGTTCATCGAGCTCATGGCGTCTTGCGACATCGAGGTCGTCGACCCTTGCGACGTTGAATCTTGAGACATTGAGCTCGTGGAATCGGCCGTCGTCTTGGAACCCTCGGATGTTTGTTTTTCGTCTGATGCTCCCGCATCGCCGCTGTCATGCGTCTCGCTATGCTTTGATTCGATCCTCGGACTTACGGGACGTGCGAGACACGAGGATATGAGGGCGATGGACGCCGCGCCTATACAGAGATTGAAGGTTTTCCTGCCGAGATTCATGCGTCTCACTCGCTAGGTTTTACGGAGATGACGTCCATCTGTACGAATTGACCCGTGATGAGCGCCGGAGGAGTCGCTAGATCAGGCGCCGTCAATGAGTTTTTGTTCGTGATGGAAGTATCGTTTTGGTTATCGGCGAATAGGGTGACGTGAGACTGGCCGTTGATAATGATATCGACCGTGTAATCGATCACGAAGGTATCGAGGTTGAGGTTCGGAGTCGAGTTCAGATAGTAGTCCTGAGCCGGGTTTTCCACCGTCAAACGATAGATGTTGAAAGCGCCGTCATCAGGCTTGCCGCCGATGTAGAAGTGAGAGTCTATGGAGCTGGCCATACCCTCTTTATATTTCATCGTTTCCACGACACCACGAAAGCGCAATTTCACCGTGTAGCTCTTGCTTGCGTCGCCGCCCATCTGCACTGTCTTGTTCACCGTCCGAACGGTGCTGCAGTCATGGTCGGACGGAGCGCTGATGCAAGGCATTTCCCAACGCGCACCGCTCAGGGCGATGAACTCATCGGCCGGATCCTTGG
>JASLCY010000463.1 GCA_030151925.1 Oligoflexus sp. | reverse complement strand
GTCATCGCTCGAGGCGCCGTCCATCGACGCGACGTCGCCCTCGTCTTCGCCCTCGACTTCAACCGAGCCCGAGGCCTCGGTGAGCTCAGCCGCCGCCTTGGATGGATCCGTCTCTTCCGGGCCGGCCGCTGAAAACGCGTTAGCTGAGGAGGCGCCACCGCCGCCATGAGCGGCTCCCACGGTTACCTTCTTACAGGCAAGAGTCAGGCTTCCGGCTAAAACCACAGTCAGGAGCAGGGGGCTGATGGCTCTCATGTCATCTCCAGTTTGCAACGTGCTTAGAGGGTCGGTACCTTATCGGTAAAACCTGCTTGAACCTTGAGAACGGGCGAAGAACGCTGGCTAAGTCCTTGAATAGCCGAAGGGAATTCAGCGGAATTTCGGTGAATTCCCAAAGCGCGGCGAAGGGATATTCGGGTCTCTCAGCTTTCTTCCATCTATGTTAATATGGAGCCTATTCTCCCATAGCTTTATTTATCTGTCTAAAGGATAGGTCATGAAAAAGGTGCTAGCCGTCGTCCTGGGTATAGGCGTGATCATCGCCGTGATCTTTCTCGGAATGAACAAGAAGGGCCGCGTGTCCTCGATCACGACCGCCGACCTTCCGGTGAAGGCATTGAATGCGACCGATGAAGGCGAATACGATACGCATCTTTCGATCAAACGCAGCGCGCCCGGCGAGAAGGATATGGTCCTTCTCTCGCTGGACGGCGAATACGCCCAGGCGCAGACGGATAGCAAGGAATTCGTGACCGAATGGAAGACGATCCAGAAATTCGTCGTCAACGATCAACTCGCCGACCCCGCGGTGTTCGGTCCGCTCCTTCATCAGAAGACGGTCACGCAGTTGATCGGCGGCGTGCCGAACCACCTTCTGCCCCCGGACTTCCCTCGCGAATTCTACCGCATCCAGCTCGGCGTCATGGACCGCATCTTCCTCTTCGTCCCGCTGGCGGACCACGGCACGGTCGATAACAAGGAGATGGAAAACGACAACCCTTACAATGCGCGTTATACCTTCGCGAAAGACGGTGCGAACACGCTCGTCGACAAAGTCTGGGTGAGCTACGACAAGGGCGGGGCCATCGTCAGCGAGCCGAACAACTCGCTCCGCTACATCTTCTCGGAGACCGGCCGCCTCCTCGCCATCGAAGGCAAGATCCGCCAGCACTTTACGAGCCCGGCCTCCGACATCGACCTGCAGATGAGCGTTCGGCTGAAGGGCGCGCATCCCGCCAAGGCCGAGAAGGCCGCGTTGGCCAAGGACAAGCTGAAGCCCTTGAACGCGCAAGTCGTCCAGCAGGCGGATTATCAAGCGGCCGCCGAGCGCGGGATGTCCTTCGAGGAGGCCTATCATAAGCTCGATACGATCACCGATAAATCGGACGGGACCGACGTGTATCACGTCTTCGTCGCGCTCAAGGACAACGTCCGCATCCATCCCGAATACGGGGATCGCCTGGTTAAACGCATCCTCGATACCAAGGAGCGCGATCCTTCGGCCCGTCGCCAGCTGGCGGCGATGTTCGGCGCCCTCGCGCAGAGCAAGAACCCCCACTTCGCGGACGAGCTCGGCAACATCGCGGAGCAGTGCTCCGACAACTTCTGCAAGGTGCAGGCTATCGTCGGTTTGAACGATCACACCAACCCGACCCCGCAGAGCGCCGCGAAGATGCTTGAAATGGGCCAAAGGTCGACCGATCCGGAAATCGCGGGCGCCGCGCTGCTCGCCGTGGGTTCCATGGCGCATAAGATGGACTCGACGCCTCCCGAGACCGCGAAGGTGATCCTGGACGTCTATAACGATCCCGCCAAGGCCAATATCAAGACGACGACCCTGGCGGCCATGGGCAACTACGGAAACCCGACCTTCCTGCCGACCCTGGAAGACGGTTTGAAGTCGCAGGATCCTTCGATCCGTTCCTCGGCCGCTTATAGCCTGCGCAACATCCAGGATGCGGGCGTGAACCCGGCCCTCGTGAACTTCATCCAGAATGAGAAGAGCGCCGAGGTCATCAAAGAGGCGATGAAAGCTACGGCCTATCGCCAGCTGACCGCCGACGAATACCAGAAGATTGCGGCGAAGACGGCGACGATCGACGACCATCAGACCCAGGAAGAGGCGGCCCGGGCGCTGGCCGGCGCTTATAAAGGCAATCCCCAGGCGGTCGAGGGCGCTCTGAAGACCTTCAAGGAGAAGACCAAGTACGCGAACGTCAAAGTCCTGATCGATACCGAAATGAAGAATGCCAACGGCGGCGGCACCGCTCAGTAAGCAGGAAATCGAAGGGGACCGTGAGTCCCCTTTTTTGTACCCGATTGACACAGTGAACCCGCGTTCAAACTCTTGCCAAATACCGCCCTGAAGCCCGCTACTTACCGCAAAACTCTGGCACTTTACGGAAGTCCTGCGCAAGGGCCGCACGAATTGTTGCGTTTAATTCCTCTCAATTTTGATAGATTCGGGGCGGACGACGGTGAGGTTCAGATGTTCAAGGAACTGATTCTGCAATGGGGTTATGTCGCTCTCGGGATAGGCACCCTGCTCGAAGGCGAAACGATATTGATCGCGGCGGGAGCCATGGCCCACAAAGGCCTGATGTCGATGCCGCTGGTGATCATCACGGCCTTCCTCGGCGGTTTCTTCGGCGACCTCATCTGGTTCTACATGGGCTATCGCTTCGGCAACGGCTATATCGAGAAACGCCCTAAGCTCGCCCGTAAGGTGAAGCTCGCCCAAGAGATGCTCGAGCGCTACGGTTCGCTCTTCGTCTTCTCCTTCCGCTTCATCTACGGCATCCGCATGGTCTCGCCGGTGTTCCTCGGCGTCGTGCGTTATCCCAAGAAGAAATACGTGGCGTTGAATCTCGTCGGCGCCCTGGTGTGGGCCACGATCTTCGCTTTCGTCGGCTGGGGCGTGGGCGCTGGGTTCAAAACCATGCTCAGCCGCCACGGCCATACCCTGGAACTCCTGGGAGCGGCCTGCCTCACGAGCCTCCTGATCTTCCTCTTCATGAAGCTCTATAAAATGCGCGAGCGTCGCCAGGCGCTCAAGAGGAAGGTCCATAACCTTAGGGTCGATCCCGCGCTTACGTCTCGTCCCGTGCCCGGCACTCCTGATAATGCTTCTTTACGCTAGACGCGAACCAGGAGGTCGAGCGGGTCTTCGCCAGCTTGGGCGAATGCAGCTCCACCTCGGGAAGGCGCGCATAGGGCGCGGGCTTGCGGTAGGCATCCTCCCAGGCCTTCTTCACCGTCTGGTAAGTCGTCGTCGATTCGAAATCCTCGGTTTTTTCCTTCGCCGCATCATGATGCAGACGCCAGTTCGAAAGATCGTGGTTTTGGCCGAAACGCAGAAGGGCGAGCATCGTTTTCGATTCGACGCTCTTCGGAGAGCC
>JASLCY010000437.1 GCA_030151925.1 Oligoflexus sp. | reverse complement strand
CTCGCGGCGAAGGAAAGGCTCACATGAAAAAACGCGTCTTGATCACAGGTTGCTCTTCCGGCTTCGGCCGCAGACTCGTCCCCCTTTTCCTGGAAGCCGGTTGGGAAGTCGTCGCTACGATGCGTCGCGCTACGGAACGGCAAAACCTCTTCGCGGCTGAGCAGCTTCAATACGGAGACGCCTTGCGGCTCTTAAGCCTCGACGTGACCAGCGCGAACGAGAGGCAAGCGGTCCGCGAATGGCTCGAACAGGACGGTCGCCTTGATTGCCTGGTCCATAACGCCGGTCAAGGCGCGTTTGGAGCGGCCGAAGAAACCTCTGAGGCCGACGTGAGAGCCATCATGGAACTCAACTTCATGAGCGTGGCGCTGCTCACCAAAGAACTGCTGCCTTTGATTCGCAGCAATAAAGCCCATATCATCTCGGTATCCTCGGTCTTCGGAACGGTCGGTTTCCCGCTGACGTCCCTCTACTGCGCGAGCAAACACGCTCTCGAGGGTTATATGGAGTCGCTCGCTTATGAGCTGGCATCTTTCGGAGTGAAGGTGTCGATGGTGGAGCCGGGCGGGCATCGCACCGAATTCATGCCGAACGCGGTCTGGTCTCCGGTCGCGGATTCGCCCTATGCTGCTCTTTCCCAGGGCTATCGTGCGATCCAGCACAGGCTCATGACGAAGAAGCCGACGTCGCCTGAAGGCGTCTGCCGCCGCGTGTTGAAACTCGCCCAGTCGCGTCGCCCGTCCTTTCAGAATTTCGTAGGACGCGATGCTAAGGCGACTCAAATCTCGCATGCTATCTTCTCGCGGAACTTTCTGGTTCGCCTGCTCAGCGCGATTTATCCCAGAGTCCTGCGCAAGGCAGGGAGCCTGAAGCCATGAACGGGACCATAACCTTCGCCAACCGGCTCGAAGACAAGGCGATGCATACCAGCCGCGAATTGAAGCCCCTGCTTCAGGCCGCGCTCAAAAAGATGCCTCTCACCCAGGGCCCTGTCGAGACCTCAAATCTCTACTGGTCCGAAGACTTCTTCGATCTGAGGCGATCGAGCCTTTACCGTTCGCTGTCTAAGGCCGAACAAGCCAACATACTGCTGACTTGCAATCGCGATACGCTTGAAGAGGCTTTTTATATCGAAAAAAGCGGCATGGCCTACGCGGCGAAGATGTCCCTGCTCGCCGAGAATCTCGAAGAGCGTTCGCTCTACGCCCTCTTCTGCGCGGACGAGGCCAGCCACCTCCATAGCATTCACGGTTATATGGGATTTGAGCCCGAATCACCGCGTAAACAGCCTTTCCTCGCCGTCCTGGATGAACTCGTTCATCACGGCAGCTTCAATACTCTCGTCTATATGGTGCAGATCATCCTCGAAGGTTGGGGACTCCACCACTATCGTTCGCTGGCCGCCGACTGCCAGAACGCGGGTCTGACCCAGGTCCTGCGCGGCATCATTCATGACGAGGCCAAGCATCACGGCAGCGGGCTGGTGATTCTTCCGCGCAAGACCTGGTCGCAGGAGGATACGGATATCTGTTTCGAGATTCTCCGCAATTTCCTCGACATCGCACGGATCGGCCCGCTGGCCCTCCTGCGCGGCATCGAGCAGACCACCGGACGCCTTTCGCAGGATGCGCGCATCCAGCTCTACCAGGAATGGGGCGGAGCCGAGCGGGTCGCAGAGAGCCTCGCGCCGCTTAAACATCTGATGTTCGAACACGCGAAAGACCGGTCGATGCTGAGCCGCATCGAAGCCGAAGGCCTGCTTTTACCGGCGAACGTCGAAGTTTTCGCAGACGTGGAGACTGTCATTTAATATGACCAAACGCATCGTCCTCATGATCGTATCGAAGCTGCTCCGGCTCTTTCTCCTGCCGGCCCGCCTGCGGTTTCGGTCGCAGCTCGGGCGTCCCCTCAGAAGTCAGGATAAGACGCTCCGCAGCATCCTCGATCAGGCCGGCGATACCGCATATGGGAAGAGTTTGCATCTTGAGCAGGTCCTGGATTACGAAGACTTTGTCCGTCGAGTCCCCATCGTTCGTTATGAAGACGTCGCGCCTTGGATCCAAGAGCAGAGGGCCCAAGGTCAAACCGATCACTTCACGAAGTCGACGATAGTCTGCTACGAGCCGACTTCGGGAAGCTCAGGGCAAAGAAAGCTGATTCCTTATAATAAAGCCCTGCTTAAGAGCTTTGCGAATACGCTCAAGATCTGGGTCTCCGATGTCCTCGGCCGGCTCGGAAGCCTGCATACCGCGCGCACCTATTATTCGGTAACGCCCTCCGTTCACGCCGAAAGCGATTTCGGTCTGCCGGATGATTCCGCCTACGCGAGCGGGATACTCGGCTTCCTTCTCGGCCAGTTTACGGCCGCCTCCACGGATCTCAAACATATAGCCGATTCCGACGTTTTTTTTGAGGTCCTATCGTGCCAACTCCTGGCCAGCGATGACCTGGAGATTATTTCGATCTGGAATCCGACCTTCCTTCTTCAGCTCCTGCGGTTCATAAAAACGAACAGAAAACGCCTGCTCGTCCGCCTCCCCAAGGGCGAATATCAATGCAACGGCCGCACGTATCGCTGGAACAGGCCGTCCTCTGAACGCCTGATCAGGCTTTCCCTCGCTGAACGCGGCCTCGATCTCTGGCCGCGGCTTCGCCTCATTTCCTGCTGGGATTCAGCCCTCGCCGGGATGCCGGCCGGCTCCTTGCAGACGGAATTCCCAGGCGTTTGGATTCAAGACAAGGGCCTGCTGGCGACCG
>JASLCY010000399.1 GCA_030151925.1 Oligoflexus sp. | reverse complement strand
AGGCCTGCTCGACAGGATGCAGCACCGTAAGGATCTCTATGCCCTCACGCATTACGATAAATACGGTGAATTCGATCAGAACATCTACAACTTCACGGTAAAGCCCTAAGTCATGAACGAGCCCCTGGTCCTCACCGAAACCTTGCCCGCGACCGATGGTTTCCGCATCGGCCGCATCATCCTCAACTCGCCGAAGACCCTGAACTCGCTCTCGGGCGAGATCCTGCGCCTCGTCCGTCACGCTCTCGCGAACTGGGCCCTCGATCCCAGCGTCGCCTGCGTGTGGCTCGAAGGGGCGGGCGGGAAGGCCTTCTGCGCCGGCGGCGACGTCAAGCAGCTGTATAAGACTATAGTCGACAAGGAATCGACCCCGAGCCGGATCCTGGACCTGGCTCAGGTCTTCTTCGAAAACGAATATCGCCTCGATTACGGGATACGCACCTATCCGAAGCCTATCGTCCTGTGGGGCGACGGCATCGTCATGGGCGGCGGCATCGGCCTCCTGGCCGGCGCTTCGCACCGCATCGTTACGGAACGCACTTTGATGGCGATGCCCGAGATCACCATCGGGCTCTATCCTGATGTCGGGGCTTCGAGGTTCCTGACCGATATGCCCGGACGCCTCGGGCTCTTCCTCGGTCTCACGGCCTCCCGTTTCAACGGCGGGGATGCGCTTCATCTCGGCCTGGCTGATTTCTATGCGGCGAGCGAGAGCAAGCTCGATGCGTTGAAAGCTCTCCAAAACGGACGTTACGGTCATGACGATGGCCTCGAGGCGGCGGTGAGCTCGGCGCTGCGATCCATCGTGAAAACAGCGCCCGCATCCGTCTTGCAGCAAAGGCAGGCGGAGATCGACGCGCTGATGGCGGGTGATAAAGTCGAGGATATCTGGCAGCGTTGGCAGGGATTGTCGGTCGGCGACGCCGATCCTCTGCTGCGGGATGCGAAGGGGCAGATGCTGAGAGGTTCACCGACTTCGCTCAAGATCACGTTCGAGCAGTGGCGGCGTTCCAAAGGCATCACTTATCCCGCGGCGTTCCAGCAGGAGCTCGTGCTTTCGCTGCAATGCTGCCTCAACCATGATTTCCCGGAAGGCGTGCGCGCCCTCCTCGTCGACAAGGACAACAGCCCCCAGTGGCAGCCGAAGACGCTCGAAGAGATCACGGACAAGACGGTCCAGCATTACTTCGAATCGCCTTGGGACCACAAAAGCAATCCGCTGCTCGATCTGTAAGCTTCAAGCCGCAGCGGCCTTCTTCGGGATGGTGAACCACACGGTGGTCCCGCGTTCGCCGCTGACGATGCCGATCGCGCCCTGATGGGCATCGACGATGCGTTTGCAGAGGCTGAGGCCGAGGCCGTAACCGCCGGTCGCGCGCGCCCGCGATTTATCGATGCGATAGAAGGGTTCGAAGATCTTCGGGATCTCCTCCTCGGGGATGCCGGAGCCGTTGTCCTGGACCTCCACGCGCAGATTCCCCTGCTCTTCGAACACGCGGACGTCCACGCGTTTCTGATTGTTGTCCGCATATTTAAGAGCGTTCTCGATCAGGTTGCGGATCACGATGATGATGCGCGAGGGGTCCATCTCGGCGATGAGCGCCGTCTCCTCGGAACCGTAAAAGACCGGCGCGTTCAGGGTCTCGTAATGATAGAGGAACTCCCTGATCAGCTGCCGCGCGTCGATCTTCTGGATCTGCAGGCTGCCGGTCGAGCTGTCGAGCCGCGCGGATTCGAGGATCTCCGCCACCATCGTCTCGATATCCTTGAGGTTGGTCTTGAGGCGGTCCTTGGCCTTGTCCTCCCGCATCAGCTCGATCGCGAGCTTCATGCGGGTGAGGGGCGACTGCAGCTCGTGGCTGATATCGATCAGCAGGCGCTCTTTCGCCTCCATCGTCTCCTTGATGCGGCTCACCATGTTGTTGAACGAAGCGCCGAGCAGGCTGAACTCGTCCCCGCCGGCGACGGTGACCCTATGCTCGAGGTTCCCGTTCGCGACCTCCTCAACGCCCTTCATCAAGGTCTTCAGCGGCATCAGGATGAAGCGGATGGCGAAGAACGCGCTGGCGATCAGGAACGTGAGCAGGAGCATGAACGGGAACAGGAAACGCATGTATTTGCCCGCGAACGGCCGACGGTCGGGGAGGAAGAAGGCGTAACGATGGTCGCCGCTCTTCATCGTGATCGCGGGCGCCGGCGGTTCCTTGCGGAAGATGTCGAGATAGAAGGGAATGCGTTTGGGCGGCGCGCGATGGAACGATGGTTCCTCGTCGTTGTTATCCTCGTCGCCCGGAGGAGGGCCCCGATCGATTTCCAGCGCCTGATCCCCGGGAGGAGGCGAGTGATGGCCGAAATGAAAACCGCCGCCCGGATGGTCTTCGCCCTCGCGCCTCTGGCGCCTCTCTATCGTCTCGATGCTGGGCAGGTCGTCCTTGGTCATCCAGGTCTGCTCGCCCTTTTCGATGCGGATCTCGCACTCCAGCTGGGCCGCGATCTTCTTCATCACTTCGATGTTCGGCGGTTGGCCGATCTCGGCGATGTAGCGCTTCAGGTTCTCGCCGCTGAACGATTCGATCATGTCCTTCTTGAACGGTACGGTGCTCGCGAAATAACGAATGCTCAGGTACACCATGAAATTCACGAGCGCGCCCGTGATGATCAGGATGCCGAGCAGCTTGAAGAAGATCGAACCGCGCATCGATTCCGTCCTTATTTAGCCTTGGCGATGAACATGTAGCCCGTGCCCCAGATCGTGCGGAAGAAACGCGGCTGCTTGGGATCGTCCTCCAGCTTCTGGCGCAGACGGCTCATCACCGCATCCACCGAGCGGCTGACCGCCTCCCATTCCGTCCCGCGCAGGTGGAGCGAGATCTGGTCGCGATTGAGCGTCTCGTTCGGGCGGCCCGCGAAGAGGGTGAGCAGGTCGAATTCCGTGGTCGTCATCGCCACCGGGCGGCCTTTCAGCAGGACGGTCCGCTGCGAGAGGTCCACCGAGAGGTCCTCGAATTCCAGGGTCTGCGCCGTGGCTCCCGAGCGTCCGCGGCGTAGGATGGCGACGATGCGCGCGAGCAGCTCCCGGGGCTCGAAGGGCTTCGGCAGGTAGTGGTCCGCGCCGAGCTCAAGGCCGAGGAACGGGCCAAACACGCGCCCGCGGCGGGTCACCAGGATGAGGGGAATATGGGG
>JASLCY010000379.1 GCA_030151925.1 Oligoflexus sp. | reverse complement strand
CAAAAAGCATTTCAACAACGGTACGGGGCGAAGAGCTCACCCTCTTCGGGCGCAAGGCCGTCTTCTGGCACTCGAAAAAAACCTTGATGCTCGCCGACACGCATTGGGGCAAGGCCGAGGTCTTCCAGCAGCACGGCATCCCCATTCCGAGCACCGTGCTCGACAGCGATCTGGACGACCTCGCGCGGATCGCCCGAGAGACCGGAGCCGAACGCATCCTCGTGCTCGGCGATTTGATGCACAGCGCGAAACCCCTGTCGCTCGAATTGCAGAAGCGCCTCGCGGCCTGGCGCGAGGAATGCACGGTGCCTATCCTCAGCATACGCGGCAACCACGATCCGAAGACCGATCACTTCCCGGCGATCTGGGGCATCACCTGGGTGAACGAACCTTATGTCGAAGGGCCTTTCTGCTTCCGTCACGAACCCAAGCCGACCAAAGGCCTCTTCACCTGGTGCGGGCACGTCCATCCCGTGCTCTCGCTCGGCCCTCATCATCGCCGCCTGCCTTGTTTCTGGGTGAGCCGCGATCTGGGCGTCCTCCCGAGCTTCGGCACCTTCACCGGCGGTTATGCGGTCCATCCCAAGCCGGACGACGAAGTTTACGTCGTGACAGAAGGCGAAGTCTTCCCCCTCCATTCCTGACTCCGGACGGCCCGTCCTGATCTAAATATCAGACCTTAATCCCTTGATAGCATAGTGGGAATTCCGTCCGGTAAGGTTTCTTCCTGGGCCACCGATGGTCTTTTTATGGCTCAAGGGAGGCATCAGTCATGTTGCATAAAACGTTAATCGTTTTGAACGTCATGGGCGTGTCGCTGATTTTGACATCTTGTTTTCAAGCGGTGAGCACGACCCAAGGCGAAAGTAAGCTCCGGAACGGCGCCAGCGCCGAACTTCTCATGCAGACTCAGTCGACGGGTTCCGGAGGCGTCGTCGCCGATCTCAGCGCCCAGAGTTATTCGACCCAAACGGTCCAGGCGTCCGGCGGCTCGATGCAGGGCACGTCCATCAGCTTTCCTCCCGGATCCCTCACGATCGACACGAGCATCACTCTAGAGGAAGGCGCGAGTCTCGCGACCGATGCAAGTCTTGCGGAAATGAACATGGGCACCGCCGTCACGCAATCCGGTACGGCCGTGACCGTCTCGACCTCGGCCGCGGTCGACGCTTCGAAACCCTTCCAACTGAGCCTGCCTTTGCCGACGGTCCTGGGTCTCGACGATCCGTGGACGAACCTCGTCGTCGTCTATAAAGTCACCAAAGCAGCGGAGCAGAAGAATGAGATTGGCGTCATCCCTCGCAGCGCAATTACTATCAAAGATGGTCTTGCTCAGATATCAACGCAGTATTTCGGCTCCTTCCAAACCGCGATCACCCAGCAGCCGGTGACGCAAGCGATCGCGGCCGAGACCAAGACGATGATCATCACCAAGCAGGACGTCGCGAAATTGCCGGCGATCGCCGTCACCAGCCGCGCGCCGTTCATGGTGAAGGCCGGCGGCCAGGTCACGATCAATGGCGTGAACTTCCGTCCGACCATGATGATAGCGATGGGCGGCAGCAAGGTCTCCGGCCTCAAGGTGATGAGCGACTCGGCGGCTTCGTTCGTAGCGCCGGCGAGCGCCGGATTCGGGCTGACCAGCGTCGCGGTCGAGCAGGACGGTGTCGCCCAATCGATTTCCATCTTCTATACGGGGAATAAAACCGATCTCCCCATCATCACCAAACCCGTGGACCAGGTCTGCGCGGGTGAGAAATACTACGATGCCGACGGCAACATACGGGTGGGGACGCGCGACTGTTCGAGTTCGACCGTCGCGACCATCGTGGATCCGAACCTCCGGGCCGAGAATATCAAGGCCGGCGTGACGATCGGCGGAGTCGCCGGTAACTATGTGGGCACGACGGCTACGCCGCCTGCCAACTGCAGTGCGGACGGCCAGCTCAACTGCTTGACGACCACCGGCTTCAAGGCCGCCTCGGCCACCAGCCTCGATCCCTGGAATATCCGGGCGGGCGCGACGATCGGCGGCGTTAGCGGTCAGATGACGTTCAACGTCGGCGGCGGTTATGACGAGGCCTACATCAATCGTATAACGGGTCCCGGCGCCGTGTCCGGCCTCGATATCTACGAGACCATCGACGATATGTTCGCTTCGTCTTTGAACGGCATCCCCGGCTTCGACTTCAGCAAGACCATAATCGTTGCGTTCAACGGTTCGAGCGATGTCTACCAGGATAGGCTCACCGGCAAGAAATGGACGATCGCCAGCTCCTCCCCCGGCACCTGGGACGACGCGATCTCGGATTGCTTCGGTTATACGAACGCCTCTTACTCGAGCGACTGGCATCTGCCGACTCAAAAGGAGCTGATGCAAGCTTATATCGACGGTCTTTTCAGCTACAACGTAGCGGGAGACATCCGCACCCTCACCTACAGCAACATGCTTTGGACCGCGACGAACTCCAGTTCAACCTCGGGCAATGCGGCCGTCTTCGCCGTCGCGAACTCCTGGGCCAACGAAGCTCCCAAGACCAGCACGAACGCCTATCACCTCTGCGTTCATAACTGATTCGATCTCCGATTCGCAGGGAAAGCCCGAGGGCTTTCCCCCTCTTTTTTCCCATTTTTCTGATTCCCCAGTGTTTTCCGCAAGCTAGCAAACCCCTGCTCAGAAGCGCTAAGGTCAACGCCATCTCTCTACGGTAAGCTCGGAGCAGCTTTGAGACCGCGGAGGAAGACGGCATGCGTAGAAGTAAACTCAGAATCGGCCTCGACATCCTGATCGCGATCGTGGTCATACCCTTATTTCTCGTGGCCCTGGCCTTATTCCTGATCAACGTGATCAACTGGGACAACCACAAACAACTGCTCATAAAGACCGTCGCCAAGGTCTCGCCTTATCGCATCGACGAGCTCGAGGGCATCAAGGTCGGCCTCTGGCGTTCGGCTGAATTAGGCTTCAAACGCCTGGCGGTGCATGCGGAAGGCGATACCACCGCGCTCAAGACCATCGAGAGCGATGAAGCCCTGCTCAAGGTCGCGGTCTGGCCCCTGCTGAGGAAGACGCTGATCGTGCAGAACTTCAACCTCGACGGCACCCATCTGCAGCTCGGCGTCGCGAAACCCGATCCGAGCGCGAAGAAGCCGGATGAGGACGAAGAGCCCTTCACCCAGAAGTCCTTGCCCTCGATCTTCGTGAACTCAGCCTCGGTACATGATTTCCGCCTGGGTTACAAAGGCGATCCGAAAGCCAAGCCGCTGAACCTGGTCGTGAAGAACCTGGGCATCACCTCGCCCGATGACAGGACGCCGGCCAAGCTCGGCAGCGAGGGCGTGATCAACGGCCTAACCTTCCAGCTCGTCGGCGAATTCGGCTCCTTCGATGATTTCCGCGCCGATGACAAGAAATATCCCGTCTGGGTTCGCGGCATCGTCGCCGAGCATTACGTCGAAGCCAAAGGTTCGGCGATGTTCGCGCAGAACGCTTACCACTTCGATGTGAACGCCCACGGCCAGGACCTGACCGAAATCAAAAAGGCCTTCAACCTCGATATCGGGACGATTCCGCCCTACAAGCTGTCGTTCGTCCTGAATAAGTATCCGAACAAGATCCGTTTCGAGGACATCAGCCTGGCTCTCGGCACGTCGAGCGTCCGAGGCAACGGCGGCATCAGCCTCGGCCAGCCGCGCACTCTTATTCAGGCCGATCTCAGGGCGCCTCTGATCGCCCAGAAGGATCTCGCCGGCCTCTTCAAATCGAACCAGGATCTCAAAAACCAGAAAAAAGCCGAGGAACCGCCCAAGGCTCCGGGCCAATATTTTTCGGATATCCCTATTCCCACGGCGGGGCTTCGCACCTTCGACGCCGACTTCAATCTCCGCGTGGATGAGTATCAGGGTGAAAAAGCCGGTACCGCCATCGACGGCGCGATCGCCCGCGTCCAGCTCAATCGCGGCAATCTCGTGGTCGACCCGCTGCGTTTCGAGACGTCGGGCGGTTATCTGGGCGGCAGCCTCCATTTCGATGCCAGGAAAGCGTCGAATCTCAACGTAGCCTTGACGCTCGGCGCGCGGCACGTGGACCTCAATAATCTCCTGGGCCCTATCGCCTATGAGATCCCGGTCTTCAACCTAAAACCATCGCAGATGGCTCAAGGCATCCTGTCGGGCCACCTGGCCCTCACGATGCACGGGAAAACGCCTATGCAGATGGCGAAGACCGTGGCCGGCCCCGTTCAACTCGCGGTCGAGAACGGCAAGCTCAATGCGACCATCGTGGAAGCCTTCGGTCTCGATATCGCCGAGACCGTGGGCAACTGGGCGATCCACAATCCCTTCGATAAGATGGAATGCTCGCTCTTCTCTTTCGAGGCTAAAAAAGGCGTCTTCGATACGAAGGCTGTCGTGATAGCCACGAACGACACCAACATCATCGGCTCCGGCGAACTCAACCTGCCCGGCAACAAAGCCGACTTCAAACTCGAAGCCCGGCCCAAGGACTTCAGCATAGGAAGCATTCGTTCGCCCATCCTGGTCAAAGGCCCCTTGAACGAAATAAAAGTGTCGCTGGATAAAAAGCCGCTGATCGCACGCGGCGCCGCGGCCGTCGCTCTCGGTTTCGTCTCGCCCGCCCTGTCTCTCGCGGCTTTGATCGAGCCGGGCCTGGAACGCGGCGGTGAATGCAAGAAATTGGTTGCGGACCTCAAAGAAGTCGAGCAGAAAAGTAAAATGGACGTCTCGACCAAGGGAAGCCAAAGCGTGACGCGTTAGACCGTTAGGTCGTTAAGCCGTTAGATAAGACAAGGAGCGACTGGTGGGATTACGCCCTATAGAAGTTGAATTCGCGGGCCAGCGATACCAGGCCGAAGCCGATATCGAATACTTCAACTCCAAGGAGCTCACGCAGAAAGCCTTGAAAGCCCTCGGCGTCTGCTGGGGCACGGCGATACTCACGATACCCATCCCGGTCATCCACCTGGTGATCCCGCCGCTGGCGATACTCGCAGGGCCGTTTGCTGCGATCCTCGTGTATCTGAAGGCGAAGAAACTGCCGCGCAAGATCGATGGGACCACGGTCTGCGCCCACTGCAAGGCCGAGACGGATTTCCTCTTCCGTAACGCGGCGCCGCCTTATTACGAACAGTGCACGCAATGCAAGACCGGCTACCAGGTTATCTGGCCGCCACCGGACCCAGCCTAGCAGCCAGGTTTAGAAATGACTTCTAGTTTTACGTGGCAGCTTTCTCGAAGAGGAAAAGATCCGAGCTGAAATAGAGTTTTTGCTGGAGCTTCTGGCCCTGCGTGCGACCGATGGGCCGGCGCTGCAGCAGAACCCGCAGGCCGAGTTTCAGGAGCGCGTTGCTCAGGCCCTGCAACGGATATCCGTTGAAGCGCTCGAGCCGGTTCTTCAAAGCGAAGCCGTCCCGCCCCAAACGTTCGTAGATAGCCTTCAAATCCTGGTCCTTAAAGCAGTAAGGATTGATCATCAGGATCAAGAACGCTTTGTCCTGCCCGGAAACGGTCTGCAGGGCCTTGTCGATAAAGATGAAGGTGCCCTTGAGATTGTAGGGCGGGTCGATGCACACCACATCGGGTTTGATGCCGGGATCGAAATTCGGATCCGCGAAATCCCCGTACACGAGTTTCGGAGGATGCGAGGCCTCGGCGCTCAGTTCCCCGATCCGGCGCAGGAGCTCGGGATCGCAGTCCGAAGCCACGACGTGCGGGAAGTTGCGTTTGGCCAGCTCCCAGGACACGAGATCGTCGTCGCCGAGCAGCAGGATCTTCCGATCGCGCCCGACCAGCTCTTCGAGGTACTTGGCGCGATTCTCCCGCGTCTCCACCGTGCAGGGCAGCTGATAATGCTCGCGGATGGTATCCAGGTAGTAGCGCCACTTCCGGTAATTCACCCCATCCTTGTCTTCGTGTTTATCCTTGAGATTGTAGCGCGCCAGGTCCTCGAGCAGTTTCTTCTGCTCGCTGAGGGAGAGGTTCAGGAACTGCTTCGCCGAATCGTTGCGAAACAACTTCTGAAGGCTGGGAGTGATGAGAAGCCATATGCGGGTAAGGAACGCCATCCACTATCCTTGATTCAGGCGCACGGGCCTTGAAACGCTAGAACGAGAGTCCGCCGATCAGAAGCGCGGCGACGATCACGGCGCAACCTATGCCCTGGTTGATGCGCTTCATCCCCGTTCGTCCGACAATAAACGAGCCATATCGCAGTGCTAGCTCTCTGTAAATAAAGAAAATGAGGAGGTCGCCCAGAATGAGCCCAAGAGAGGCGGCGAGAGAGTCTTGGATATTCACGTATCGTTCAAATTCCTTGATCCATTTGATCCACCAGGCGAGCCAGAACACGAGCAGGCCCGGACTCATGATGGTGGCCGCGAACCCGCCGCTCAGCGCCGTGAGGCGATGGAGTATGACGTTGTCTTTGAGGCGGCTGTACTTGGCCGTCGCCCGGCCCTCTTTCTATCCCTCCTCTTCGCTGAGCACGAGAAGGCCTCCGCCACGGACAAAAAGCAGAAACGAGAGAGCC
>JASLCY010000365.1 GCA_030151925.1 Oligoflexus sp. | reverse complement strand
GGCTCTGAAAATGTCCGAGGCCGGCTTGCAAAATATCGAGCACACTGCGTTGCGAAGCGTTGAGAGGCCCTGGGATTTCGTCGGCGAGCAGCTCTATGCCTTCTTTGATAGTCGCGAGCGGGGTTTTGAGTTCGTGCGAGATATGGCGGAGGAATCGCTCTTGCGACTCCTCGGAAGTATGCAGACGATTGCGCAGCCAGTCGAGGCGCTCCGCGAGGAGCTTGAGATCCCGCGGGCCGTGGATCTTAACCTGTTCTTTATAAAGGCCCGTGCCTATGTCGCGGATGGTTTTATCGATCTCGCGAATGGGGCGCGTGATGAGCAGCGAGAATACGCCGACCAGGATCAGGGTTACGGGCACCAGAGTGCAAACGAAGATAAACAGGGTTTCCTGCGTGGCGCGCGTGCGATCCTTAGCGGCTTGGACCTGGTCCCGGAGCTCCTGATCGGAGAGGTGGCGCAGATTCTGGAGACCGCCGTTCAAGGCATCGATCAGGCCCAGGGTCGGCGCGTCGGAAGGCGAAAGCGTGCGCATCTGATTCAGGCGGCCGTAGAGCTTCTGCTTCAGGATCATCATCTTGCGCACCTGTTCGCTCATCGCGCGCGAACTGTCGTTGAAAGGTTCGAAATCCTCGTCCATCGCCGTGATCTGCTGGTTCACGAGCTGCAAGAGGGAGGGATCGGCGAGCAGAAGGTATTGCCGGGCGAGGCGTTCGGTGGCGATGAGATCGCTGGCGAGTTTTTGCAGGTACTCCGCGCTTTCGCTTACGTTCACGAGTTGATCGCGGTGCTCTTCGCTGATGCGGCTCATCATCCGGCCGCCGTAGACCAGGCCGGCGACCAGAGGGAGCATGACGACCAAAAAACCGATTAAAACTAACTGAAGTATGGATCGGGGATGCATACTGACTCTCAGCTTAGGGATGACCGTTGAGAGTCTCCCGAAGGAAGTGGCTGCGTTTATCGGTCTGCTCCGCTGCTCATTTGCCATTGGCAACCCTACGATCGCTCCGCGATCTCTGGGCCCAGTGGGACTCCGCTGCTCGCTGCCCTCGCGCCTTGCCACTTCCTTCGGGAGACTCTCAACAAAGCAACTTAGCCTCGGCGGGGTTTCCGTTCTAGCGTAAAAAGCGTGACGCAAAGGACGAGGGCGGCGAGGGTCCCCGCAATTCCCGAACCGTAGAGAAACAATCCATTGTTATTACTGCCGCGCAGTATGGATTGCGACCAGAAGGGCGAAACAAATTGACCGATGTAGTTGACCGTGAGGAGGGCCCCCAGGATCTTCCCCTTGCGGCCAGGCGGCGTCAGAGTGCCTATGAGCGCACTCACACAGGGAATAACGAGTCCGACGCCTCCGCCTATACCGACCATGGAGAGTCCGAGGTCGCGCCAACGATCCGCGTGGCCGAGCAGCGCAAAACTCACGGTGAGTGAGAAGAGCCCGGCGAGCAACGCGAGTTCGGACGATACATGGCGGCGCCACATCGCAAGCAGGAGCGAAGCGCTGCAGCTCGCCGCGGTTTGGGTACTCAGGAGAAACGCGGTGCGTTTCGGGCTGAAGCCGAGCTCGTGGAAAAAGAGCGGCCCCTGCACCGGCAGCAGCGCGAAGAGACTGCTGACCGCGGCCGACAGCATGAGAAGGCCGAGGATCAGGATCGCGGCGCGCGGCGGGCTCGCGGGAGCTTCGACTATTTCGGTCTCCGAGGCCTCTTGCGGACGCGTGCGTTCGAATATCAGGAGGAACACCAGAGGGAAGGCGGTCGCATAAAGCAGGAAAGGCGCTCGCCACGAGACTTCCTCCGCAAGATAACCGGCGATGACCTGGAAGGTGATGCCCCAGAGGCCCATGACGCCGGCCTGCAGCGCGACCATCCGGCGAAGGTCGGAGCCTGAGTAGCGCTCCGCGAGGGCCGCGCTGGTCGTCGTCATGATGCCGGCGACGCCGACGCCGAAGATGAAACGCGTGACGATCAGAGCATAGATATCATCGGCCCAGTAGCCCTGAACGCCGAAGAGCCCAAACAGGAGGAGCGACATGAGGAGTATGGGAAAACGCCCCCAACGGTCGACCAGGATGCCGATAAAACCCGCGCTGCAGGCGATCGCCAGAGCCGGCGTCATGATCACGAGTTTGGAGAGGAGCTGGATCTCGGCCTCACCCTTGAAGGCCTGCTGGAGATCGGGAAAACCAGGCGATAACAGAGCCGCCATCATCACCGGCAGGTTCGCGCAGAGCAGGATCAGTATGAGCGGGCGCCGTGACATCAAGGTTCTCTCGCAGCTTTGGGGGGCGGATTATCGGCAAACACGACGATATCACCGACGCGCGGCGGCGTTTCGAGAAGGTATTCGCGGATGCGGGCCACGCGGCGGGTATCCTGCGTGCTGACGAAACGAAGCGTGGCGATCTCCTTCAGCGTCTGGCCGATCGTACGGGCCGAATCGGGATCGATGATAGGCGTCGTGCGATAGACCGAGGCTCGCGTGCGGCGCTCCCCTTCCGGAACGTCGACGAAGACCCAGTTGCCGCCGGTGATCTGCACGATCGTCGGCTCCATCGGCACGTTCTGCGGCAGGAAGCGGCTCACGACGTCGCCGAACGCGTCTTCGAGAACGCGTTTATCCTTGATGCCGAGACGATAGTGCCTCAGGGCTTCGGGGATATTCCCTTCCCGCTCGAGCGCCACGCCGAGGTTGTGATGGGCGAGGCCGCTCTTGGGATCGGCCGTGATCGTCTCATTCCACTTCGCGGCGGCATTCGTCCAGTCGCCGGCCTTAGCGGCG
>JASLCY010000361.1 GCA_030151925.1 Oligoflexus sp. | reverse complement strand
GGCTCTGACCGCACAGCTCATAAAGACGTTCTGGACGCCGCTCTGGGAGCAGAGCAAGAGCGGCCGCATCCCCTGCCGCTGAAGGTCGTTACCCCCCTTCGCGGATCTCGAAGACCATCTCGTGGAACAACGGTCCGGAGGCTACGCGCGAAGGAACGTTTTTCCCCGTAAAACGCGCGCCCATCCGCACATAGAATCCTTCGGCCGGCGGGTCGGGCCAAAGGCGGATGGCCCTCGTTCCTTTCGAGCGCGCCAGCCGCAATGCGAAATCCATCGCCGCGCGCCCGAGTCCCTGGCCTATCGCCGCGGGATCGATCCAGAGATGCTCCAGCAGCCACTGATCGCCTTCTTCTTCCAGGCCCATGAAACCCGCTAGCTCACCTTTCCAGAAAATGGAATATCCTTCATGCTTCTCGAGCCACTCGCGCCCTATCCTCAGCAGGGGCAAGGCCGCGGAGAGGTATTCCGGATCGTAATTCCAGTGGCCTTTCGCAGCGGCGATAAGGGAATTTATCCTCGCCAGCTCTTCCACCCTCGCCTTCCGGCATTCGATCGCCATGCACATATCCTTCTACTCAGGCCGCAGCCTCTTTTCATAGACGCCGAAGGCACCAGAGTGAAACGAGGCTGCAGAGTCAAGATATGGAAGGCTATCGATACTGCACGTACGTGACCTGAGGCCGTGATCGACCTTTAGCCAAAGCCAGCAAAAAGCCGCCGACCAGACCGGCCCCGACCAGCAGGTAAGGCCTTTCTTCCATATAAGCGAAGCCTTCCCGGACTTTCGTGAGCCGGTCCTTGAGGATGACCTCGTCGACTATGTTCTCCGGGGTCAGGTGGCCTTTGAGCTGGTCCAGGTCCTGGCCGACGTTCGCGAGGGCCGAGTCGACCTCTTCCTTGAGTTGATCCGAGGATTTTTGCGCAGGTTCAGTGATAGAGCTCATGAGTCTTCTCCTTGAGTTCGGTTCCCATTTCACTTAGGGTTTCAGCGGATTTCTTGGGCATAAGATGATCGGGCCGAAGCGCTTTTTTCGCCGCGAGCGCCATGGCCGTCCCTACGCCCGCGAGCACCACGCCCACGATCAAAGCCGCGAGCCAGGGCTGCACGACCGTCGCCAGGCCGAGGACCGCGGCCGCGACCAGCACCTGGGCGCCGAGAAAGATAAAAGCCGTTGAAACGGCCAATGAGGTCCCGCTCGCCTTGATGAGCTCGACTTTCTCCGAGAGCTCGGTCCGCACGAGCTCGACCTCTTTATGCATCAGGACCGTCATGTCCTGCGCGAGGTTCTTGAGGACGCGGCCTATGTCGCCGCCTTCAGGATTCTGTGGCCCGTCTCTGTTGATGTCTTCCATGATGCGCTTCACTCCTCTTTCGTGAATTTCGGCCATTCGCCTGGCTCCGAGCGAAGGCAGGCCTTCGCCAGGTCAAGCGACTCGCCTATGACGACGTGCATGTCCAGGTAACGATAAGTCCCGAGCCGCCCGATAAACGAGATCTTGGGTTCGGCTCGCGCCAGCTCTTGGTATTGTTTCAGCAGTTCCTTATCCTCGCGCAGCCGCATAGGGTAATACGGTATGTCGCCGTCCTCGGCCTGCTTGGAGTATTCGCGGAACGCTACGCTCGCCTCGTGGCTCTCCCAGGGCGCGAAATGCTTATGCTCGGAGATCCGCGTGTAAGGCACCTTCTCCTCGCAGTAGTTGATCACGGCGTTGCCCTGCATATCCCCCTTGCCGTCGACCCTCTCGAACTGCAGGCTCCGGTACTTCAGGCGCCCGAGCTTATAGCCGAAGTAAGCGTCCATCGGCCCGCTGTAGAAGACGTGGACGAATTCGTCGGCATACTTCGGCACATAGGGTTCGCCGAGGAAAACCTCGATATGCGGATGGTCCAGGATATTTTTTATGATGGCCGTATACCCCTCACGCGGCATCCCCTGATAGGCGCTCGTGAAATAGTTGTCGTCATAGTTGAAGCGGATCGGCAGCCTTTGCAGGATGGACGCCGGCAGGGCCTTGGGATGGACGCCCCATTGCTTCTTCGTATAACCCTTGAAGAAATTCTCGTAGAGCTCGCGGCCGAGGAAACGGAGCGCCTGATCCTCGAACGACACCGGCTCGACTATGGCCTTATCGCCGATCTGCTCGATAAAAGCCTTGGCCTCCTCAGGGTTCATGGTCTTGCCGAAGAACTGGTTGATCGTCATCAAGTTCATCGGCAGGCTGAAGACCCCGCGCGCCGTCACCGCCTTCACCCGGTTCGTGTAAGGCATGAATTCGCCGAACGAGTTCACGTACTTCCACACGTCCTCGCGGTTGGTGTTGAAGATGTGCGGCCCGTATTTATGGATCATCACGCCGGTCGTGGGATCGCGCTCGGTATAGCAGTTTCCGCCGATATGATCGCGCTGCTCGAAGATCGTGACCTTATAACGATTCGATTCCGCAAGCTCCCTGGCCAGGACCGCCCCAGCGAAACCGCTCCCTGCTATAGCAACTTTCTGCATGAATACATCCTTCTGGTGTTAAAGCCTGTTCATTCGAAAAAACGGAACTCGGAATCTCGGTGAAAGGAATCGATAGCCTCTTCCAAGCCGCGCAGGAGCTGCCCTCGTTCGCTTCGCAGCGGAGCGTAGGCCGGCCTCCTCAAACTCTGTCCCGGCGGGGCTTCCTGGATCTGGTTCGGATCGAACTTCGTCGGGGCCAGGACCATCCGCATGAAGGCCGCCCAGCTCAGGGCCGAGGCATTGGTGAGATGCCAGATGCCGCGCTCGTCGTCGAGGAAGATGTCGAGGCCTCTTTCGCAGAACTCGGGAAGATAGGTCGGCGACACGATAAAGTCGTTCGGCGCCGGGAAGTTCTCCCCGCGCGCGAGCTGCCTCAGCATCGCATGCAGGATGTTATCCTCGTCCCAGGGATCGAAGAGCGTGCTGGTCCGTATCGTGAGGGCCTCGGGATAGATCGCGCTCAGCCTGTCTTCCGCTTCGTTCTGGGTTCGGCCGTAGAGGTTCAGGGGATTCTTGGCTGAACTCTCGGTATAGGCCTCGCCCGCGGCCCCGTCGAAGACATGTTCGCTCGAGAAATGCAGGAGCTTGGTCTTCGTATCGGCGCAATACTGAGCGAGGGCGCCGGTCGTCCGCACGGCCTTCTGCAGGGAGAGCTCGCAGAGCGCGTCGAGGCCGTCGTCCTTCGCATAAGCGGCGGCATGGATAATGGCCCAAGGCTTCAGCTCCCGCAGGCGGGAATCGACCTCCGCTTCCGAAAGGCGTTCGAATTCGTCCTGCCGGACGATCCGATGCGGGAGCGCCCTGAGCTCGCATTGTTTCACGAAGGCGCGGGCCAGTTTATGTTCGCCGCCGGTGATGAGGATGGGACGGGGCTTCTTCACGCGCGAGGCCAAAGCGGAAGCGCTTCCCGGACGTTCGACACCGATCAGCAAACGCTCCGGCCGGCGCCACCAGCCCTCCATATCCAGGGCCGGATGATCGAAGGTTTCTCCCTGCGCATAGGCCTTGATCATCTTCGCGAGCTGCGTGGGCCGGGGAGAGCCGGTCCGGAGGTCGAAGACGCCCGATTCGTAAGAACCGTTCTGAGCCGTCACCAGATTGTTCCAATCGAAGGATCCCAGCAGGCTCCAGGGCGTGATCGCGCGGATGGGGATAGAACGCTGCCGCAGAGCCGAGGCCGCCTCGTGGATATCGCGAAGCCAACGCATCTGCTCTTCGCGGGTGCAGCCGATATGAACTTCCGTGACGGCTATCGGCCGCTTGTAGCGCAGCCAGACCTCTTCGAGCAATTCAGCGGGTGATGCCGGCGCCTCGTCGGCTCGAACGGCCTCGACGTCGGCATAGGCATGCCGTCCGTTGCCGCCGTGAGCGGCCGGAGGATAGAACTCGAGCCTATCGTCGAGAAAACGATTGCTGGTGACGTAATGGTTGATCCCGAAGATATCCGGCGGGCAAGGATTCAGGGCGAAATCCCGGATCTCCTCCTCCTTCAGGCCATGCGCTAAGCAGAACGCATACAGCGGATGCCCCGCCTGGAACCGCCCGCAGAGGATATCAAAACCCAACCAGCGCCTGTGGTTCTCGAAATCGGCCTGGTAGGCGAGCCGCTTCGTGCTCGAGATCCGCCCGAGGTCCTCGGTTTGAATGAATTCCGCCCGGGGATTCACGGCCCGCACCGCCTTCATCACGGCGCGGGTCGCTAAACATTCGTGCCAGAGGATGCGCAGGAAGCTCTTCGTATCGCGATGATGGGGAAACCAGATCCCGTAGAGCCCGGAGAAACGAGCCGTCGTCAAAGGTTCGTTGATGGGCGTATAGGCCTCGACCCAAGGGTAGCGGGCCGCGAATCGTTCCGCGAAGAAGGCGAGCTTGGCCGCGAACTCCGGGTCGAGCAGATCCGTATACCGCGGCCCGCTCCCGTGATGGACGAAACCGACGATAGGTTTGATGCCCAGCTCCTGGAGCCGGCCGAGGCGCCGATCGGCCCATTCCCAATCTATTTCATCCGGCGAATCAGGGGCGTGCTGCTCCCAAAGGACGGGAAATCGAAGCGTACGTATCCCCAGCGCATGGAACAGGTCGAGATCGCTCGCCCGCTCCATGTGCCCGCTCATCCGCAGCTGGTTGAGATACGAGTCGCCGACTCGATTCAGCGTGCACTCCACGCCGCCCCATACTTCTATCATAAGAGGCGGCTCGGGATCGCGGCCGTCGCCCGGCCCATGCTTGGAAGCGCGGCGGCCCGGATGATCTCTTCCTGAAAGGCTTCGGAAGCCGATTCCCTGAGGGCCGCGAGACGATCCAGCTCGAGCCTGAGCTCTTTCTGCATCAGCCTGTCCATCGCCGCCTGGGTCTTATCCCAGGACGTCCTCGCGAGGAATTGATCGACCTGCTGGCGCCAGGCGCTGCCCTGCCCGTCTTCCAGCATCGCCTCGGCCGCCTGGATGAAGGTTTCCGCATCGTCGGCGATCGCCACCATCTTCTGCTCGCCGTAAGGTTTCACGACGTCGCGGATCGCGGTCGAGATAACCTGCAGGCCGGCCGCGAGATACTCGGGAGTCTTGGTCGGGCTGATATACTGGGTGGCCTCGTTGTGCGCGAAAGGCAGCATGCCGATATCCCAGCTCGCGAGGTAGCGCGGCAGCTCCTCATACTTGCGGCCGCCCAGATAGTGGATGTTCGGCAGATGAGGAAGGGTCGCGGGATCGATCTTCACGACCGGGCCGAGCATGACGATGTTCCACTCCGGCCTTTGCCGGGCGACCTCTTCGATCAAAAGCACGTTGATGCGTTCGTCGATCACTCCCATGTAGCCGATCTTCGGCCCGCTCAGCTTCGCGATTTCCTCCGGGACCTCCTGGGTGCGGCCGGCCTTGAAGTGGGCGACGTCCACGCTGCTGGGGAAGGCGTGGACGTTGGGGTGGAGTTTGCGTTTCGATTCGTAGAGGCTTTGCCCGCCCGTGAACACCAGGTCCGCCTTGCGGAAGAGCTGCTCCTCCAGGCGGGGGATCTCGGGCGAGGCGCCCTTGAACTGTTAGAGGTCGTCCATGCAGTCGTAGACCACGAGTTTGGGGTCGATCTTGCTCGTGAACTTGAGCGCCATGGGGGTGTAGTACCAGGCGCAGAAATTTTTCACGTCGTAGGTCTCGAGCAGCTGGCCCACCATTTCCTCGAGGATGGAATTTACGGTGGATTCGCTCAGGCCGTGGGGAAGATGCGGCACGGCGATCACGATATTATTTTTTTCAGTTCGCATTTCGAGCCGAGCTTCACTATCGTGATGAACGGGTTCCTCAAAGAAGAATACGCGGTCATGCGCCGCCGCGCGGGAGAGGAGATGCTGGGGCCGCTGATA
>JASLCY010000337.1 GCA_030151925.1 Oligoflexus sp. | reverse complement strand
GCCTCGGTGTAACGGCTGCCGAGGTCGTGCCCTCGACCTTGAACAAACTCGACGGCGACTTCATCCAGGACGCCGGCCTCAATCCTCTCACGCGCCGCCACGGCCACGACGGTTCTGTTTGCCTCAACAACATCGTGAAAGGCAAACTCGAGGAGACCCTGGTTCCGCTCCTGCGGAAACTCTAAGATCAGCGATCCAGACGCAAAAAAACCTCGGGGCCTTGGCTCCGAGGTTTTTTGTTAGCCGCAGATCTAAGGCTTAGCCGTAGACCTTCGCCATTTCCGCGAGTGTGACCTGACGGATGTGACGAGCGCGACCGGCCTGGCCGAATTGCTTCATGCGTTCGGCGCAGATCTTCCTCATCGCATCACGAGCGAGCGTCATGTAGAAGCGCGGATCGAATTCTTCGGGTTTGTCGGCGAAGGCTTTGCGGATAGCGCCGGTGATCGCCAGGCGGTTGTCGGTGTCGACGTTGATCTTACGAACGCCGTTTTTGATGCCTTCCTGGATTTCCGCGACGGGCACGCCCCAAGTCTGCTTAATCTTCCCGCCGAACTGGTTCACGATATCCTGGAGATCCTGCGGAACCGAAGACGAGCCGTGCATGACGAGGTGAGTGTTCGGCAGGCGTTTGTGGATCTGGTTCACGCGATCCATAGCGAGGATCTTGCCGTCCGGCTTACGCGTGAATTTATAAGCGCCGTGGCTGGTGCCGATCGCGATCGCGAGCGCATCAACCTTGGTCAATTCCACGAAGCGCGCTGCTTCTTCCGGATCCGTGAGCAGCTCATCGTGGCTCAAAGTGCCTTCGAAGCCGTGGCCGTCTTCTTTATCGCCCTTGCCGGTCTCGAGAGAGCCGAGGCAGCCCAGCTCACCTTCGACCGAAACGCCGAAAGCATGAGCCACATCAACAACCTTGCGTGTCACACGTACGTTGTAGTCGAAGTCCGCTGGAGTTTTCGCGTCTTCTTTGAGCGATCCATCCATCATGACGGATGTGAAACCGTTACGGATAGCCGAGAAACACGTGTCAGGACCGTTGCCATGGTCCTGGTGCATAACGACTGGAATTTCTGGATAAAGTTCGACAGCCGCACGCATGAGGCCGACGAGGTACGCGTCCTGCGAGTATTTGCGGGCGCCGCGAGAAGCTTGGATGATAACGGGGCTATCGGTTTCACGAGCCGCTTCCATGATCGCCTGGATCTGCTCCATGTTGTTCACGTTGAATGCGGCTACGCCATAATTGTTTTCAGCAGCGTGATCAAGAAGGGCACGCAGAGGAATAAGGGCCATGGGCTTCTCCTAGTTAGATCGTGTTCACTCCAGGAGGACAGATATAACTAACTCAAACCGAAAGCACAAGAAGCCATGATTCTGAGGCGCTCTTCGAGATCGAGAGCCAGTTCCTTAGATGATTTTGCGCTGCTCGCGAACTTCTCGTTCGATACCTGGACGTCGAGGAAGAGCTCGTCGCCGTAGCCTTGGATAAGGAAAGTGAGGCTCTCCTTGGCCCAGACCGAAACCAGCGTGCGATAACGCGTGACGCGGCACCCGTTGAGAGCCGGCAGGACATCGAAGCGCCCCGGGTTCGTCACGGTGAGGCTATGCTCGAAGCGGGCCGTAAAACGGTTCGGTTTCACGGGTTTGGACGGTTTTTTGGGCGCTCCCGCGAGCAGGCCCAGTTTCAGCGGCCCCTCCTCTTCGAGCGCCGTGAGTATTCCCTGCCTGATCCCGCGCGCTAAATGCCAGATATCGGTGTCGGGGCCTAATTCATGCCATTGCAGGATTCCCGAGATGAAGAGGCCCAGCTCTTCGTTGCTGGCGGCCGGTTCGATATGCTTGCGGAGATTCGTGGGTGTGTTGAGGCAGAGGACCGTGGGCTCCGCACCGCCAAACACCGCATAAGCGCTTTGCATGCAGGCCGCGCAAAGCGCCGCATTGAGGCTGGCTTCCGCAGCATCGGCATTGCGTTTCAACGCCCCGAGCTGCTCCTTGCTCAGATGAAGGCCGGCGCTCGAGGTCGTCTGGCTGGGCACGTCCTCGCCGAACCGATGGCCGGCGCGAGGATTGCGCTTGAGCGTGCGGCCCGCGTAACGGAACGCCCGTTGCCAGGCTCCGAAGCCGCGAAAGGCCCTGGGATTGCGTTCTTCCATCGCCCCGAGGACGGGGTAGGACGGGAGCCTTTCGCCATTCATGCAGAGGATAAAGGCCTTGGCGATGGCATAAGCCGACTGGCCGTCGGCCAGCGCATGGTCGATGCCGATGATGATCTCGCTCGCTTCGAAGCCGTGGACGATCGTGAAATCGATGCGAGCGTCGCCGTGTTTTCTCAGGACGACCTGCTCGCCTAACGCGCGCCAATGCTCGGGCGAGTCGCGTTCGACGATATGATAAGGGATCTTAACCGCCTGCGCAGGGGCCTCGAAGGTCAGCCTGGGGTTGGCGACGATGCGCGCTCCGATGCGGGGATAGATGCGGAGCAGCTCGTCGAGCGCGGCTTCGAGCCCATCGAGCTGCAGGGCGCCTTCCACGAAGAGCACGACGCAGAAGTTGGTGGAACCGACGCCGTTATGCTGATGAAACAGCCGTTCCATGCCGCCGAGGGCTCGATCCACTTGAATCTGCATAAAGACGTCGCCTCTTGAAAACTCGTCATTTCTGAGGCGACGCTACCGGAAAGCGTGCGACGAGTCAAGGTTGGGCTTTGAAGGAAACCGGCGGTGCGAAAGGCGTTCCCGCCGGCGTTACGAGCATCCCGTCCATCATCGTCTCGTTATCAATAGGCTTTGTCGCCGATCCGGATATTGTGACGTTGTCCATCACGATCTTACCGGTGCGGGCCGAAGCGACGATCCTTATGCCCGAGGTGAGCGAGTTCTTGATGCTCACGTTCTTCAGGGTGACGTCGTTGAACTCCTCGCTGCCTTCGATATGAAGGCCCGAATAGGTCGAATCGAGGACATCGACGTTCTCGAGCGAGATGTTCTGCATCTTGATGCCGTTGATCGCGAAGAGCTTGATGGCCCCGTGATACTGGTTCGCGTAGAACGGCCCTCCGGCCCGGGTGAGGGTGACGTCCTTCACCTTATTGGTGCCTTCGTAGGGCCAGTGCGGAGCGAACTCACCCGAGAAGAAGAGTCCCGGATACGTGAGGGTGTCCGCGCAGGTGCTGTTCAGGAGCTGAGTGTCCTTGCCGCCGTAGAACGCGAAGCAGGTCGCGCGCCAGGGCAGCTGCACCGTCAGGTGCCTGAAGACGTTGCTCGTCGCGTTGGGATCGGGGCTGGCGCCTTCGTTGAGCTGGGCCCAGATCGCGATGGAATCGTCGCCCGTATAGCGGAAGTGGCTATTCTCGATGATCGAGTTCGAGGTGCCGTTGGAGAAGTTCACGCCGTCCGCGTAGAGGTCGCGGAAGCGGCTGTTGCGAATCTGGAGATTGACGGATTTCAAGCCCTGATCGTGCTGCGTGTGGTGTTTGCCGACCCAGTAACCGACCTTGGTATGCTCGACCCAGATGCCGTCCAGGACGGAATCGTGGCCCGCCCCGTCGTTGAAGCCGTTATCCGCCCGGTTCTGATCCACGCGATCGTTGGTCTCGCCGTTGATCGCGAAGTTATAATACTTGCAGCCGTTGCCGGTGCAGGTGAAAGTGATGCCGCCGCCGTCGAGGTTCGTGTACCACATGCCGGCGCCGCGCACTTCCTCGGCTTCTACCTCCATCTGGAGGTTGAGGCCGTTGTTATCGAAGCGCCGCGCGAAGTTGAAATGCCCTTTGGGAATCCAGACGCCCTTGTGCTGCTGCGTACCGGCTTTTAAAGCCTTTTGGAAAGCATCGAAGTCGTCCTTGCCGTCATCGGGAACCGCACCGAAATCCACCACGTTGAGGAAGCCTTCCGGCATAGTGAGAGGCGCCGCGACCTGCTCGAGGTCGATGAGGTCCACCACATAATAAGCGGCGTTGTCGCCGGCATCCTTCTGCACGCGCACCTCCGCGCCCGCCGGGACCTGGTCGAGCAGGGCGCGCGATTCGTCGAAGAAGCGGCGAGGTTTATCGTTGGGCGTGTTCTGCGGGTTCGATTCGTCGCCATAGAGCCACGAATAACGCGAAGTCACGGGCAAGGACTTCACCTTCTTGCCGTCGACGTAGATGCTGACGGTGGAATCCATGCCCTTGCCATCGGAGCTATCAGGGATCGCGAGGCGAACGACGATGGAGTTCGCCGCCTTCGCCGCCTTGATCGCCACATAATCGCCGGTCGCGGAGAGCTTCACGGCTTTGCGGCCCGATGATTCCGCCGCGAATTCACCGACGCTGCGGGAGGGGCCGAGCAGAATGCCTCGGTATCGGCCGTCCTCGGCTTCGTATTCGATATAAGGCAGCGGCGCGCCGCGATCCGGAACGCTGCCCGTCGCGGCGTCGGTTCCCGTAGTCGCTCCGTTATCCATCGTCATGCCGCCGCCCGACGTCGTCGTCACCGTCCCGTCGGAGTTGGTCTTCGTCACCG
>JASLCY010000330.1 GCA_030151925.1 Oligoflexus sp. | reverse complement strand
AAAAAGCACGTCCACGCCCAGCCGCAGACCGTTCGCCTCGATGCGGGGCCCGGCTGGCGAGCCATCCTCGAAGATGAGCTGAAGGGCGTCCTCGATACGCCGCTCCAGAGTTATAAGTTCCAACCTGAGATCGCGGTCGATGAGGATGGCATAACCGTCTCCAACCTCGACTTCCGCCAACTGCTCGAGCTCCCTCTGCGCCTCACGACGGCCATGGATATCTTCTGGCAAATCGCGACGAAGCACGTCGGAAGCTTCGGGGAATACGAGGATTTCATCAAGGGCATCGATTGGAGCTATGTTCTGCCGCAAGGCGCGCCCGTGCGGCTCAAAGTGATTTCCTACCGCAGCCCTCTTTATCACGAAGGCAAACTCGAGAAGATGACTCGCGCCGCCCTCGAGAAGCAGGGTTATGCCGAGAAGAATCCCCAGTTCCAGCTAAGGGTCGAGCAGCGCGAGAACAGGGCGACGGCCTATCTCACCCTCACGGTCGATCCTATCTACAGGCGCGGGTATAAAGCCGACCTCTCGCACCCGGCGCCTCTGCAGGAACACCTAGCCGCGGCGGCTGTTCGTTTCGCGGCCCGCGATCGAAAACCGGATGCGATCATCGTCCCCTTTGCCGGCAGCGGCACCCTGGCGATGGAATCGTGGCTTTACTGCGCGCGGCCGTCCCTCGACCTCTGGCGGAAGTTCAGTTCGGTCGAGGCGCTCCCTGAATTCCCCGAAAACACCTGGAACCACATCCGCAGCAAACTTCACGCGACAGATCCTTTGCCCCGCGTCATCGCGATCGAAAACGACAGCCAGGGCGCGGACATACTCGCGAAGAACCTCGAATTTGCCGAGAAATCGTGGCCTTCGATCAAAGGCCAATGGCAGGTGGAGACTCGTTCCTTCGAAGACTACGCTCCGCCTGCGGATGCCAAGAGCATCTTCATCCCGATGAATCCTCCCTACGGCCTCAGGCTGAGCGAGGACGTGACGACGCTCTACAGCGATATCGGCAAATGGCTAAGGCAGGCGTTCCAAGCGGATCAAACGCGTTACGGCTTCGTCTTCATCGCCGATTCGAAAGCTTATCATGTCTTTGAGAAAGGGCTGGGCGCGGAGTTCGTCGATGGTATCCAGAGCTTCTCGCAGGGCGGGCAGCACATACGCTGCGTTCGTTTCAACATACCTGGCAAGGCCTAATCAGATCACGTCCTTCAGGTCGTCTTCGAAATTCACGAGGCCCTTTTCAATCAGCTCGCGCGTCGTCGCCAGGACCTGGTTGCGCGCCGCGAGCACGTCGCTCTTCTTCTGAGCGCCGAGCGCCTCGAAATCCTCACGGAATAGAGTCGCCGAACGTTCCGACATCATGACGAGCAATTTATTCATAAGCTCCTTGGGAGCGCCCCGCAAAGCGACGAGCAGCGTCTCGCGTTTGACCGCCTTGAGGACTTCGGTCAGGCTGCGTGCTTCGATCTTCACCAGATCCTCGAAGGTAAACATCTCGTCCTGGATATTCGACGCAAGCTCGGGATCGCGTTCCGCAAGCCTTTCCAGCAGCGGATTGGCGTCGCCGTGCAAGGCATTGAGGATCTCCGCGACCTTCTTCGTCCCGCCGATCTTTTGTTGGCTCGCCTGCCCGAGTTTATCGGTCTCCCGAATGAGCTGCTCATCGAGTTCCTGGAGGACCTCCTGATCCACCTCCCTGAGCTGAGCCATGCGAATCAGGATCTGCAGCCTCATTTCGGTCGCGAAATGCTTGAGTAAAGCGGCCCCGAATTCAGCCGGCGCATGCGAGAAGATCAGAGCCAGGGTCTGCGGAGTCTCGTTCGAGATCACGCGATAGAGGATCTCGGGCCTGGTCCGATCGAAAACCTGCATCGTGTAGTCGGTTTTTATCTGCGCCCACATCTCAGCCGACTTCCCGCCGCGTTCATTCATCTTGCGGAGGAACGCCTGGCCGTCGAGCATGCGATTCGAAGGTTTTTGCAGGATGCCGAGGAATTCCGTGAGCACGCCTTCGATCTCGGAGAGTTCGAGCCGACCCAGCCCCTTGAGGCTCGAGGCGATCCTTCCGGCTTCCGTTTTGGGGAGCTGCGCGAAGACTTGCGGCGCAAGCTCTTCTCCGAGCGTCGCGACGATGATCGCGGCTTTCTGGGCGGGCGAGAAGGTTTTGCTGGCCATGGAAAGATCCTCCCTCAGGGTTCTTATCGGCAGAATTCGATAAGAATTGAGGGAGGTTATAGAACTCAATGAACGTGGAATTCCTGGTCGTAAGAAGGCGTAACTACGGGATTTTTTTGCGGCATCATCAAGGTCGGCTTGAACTCGTCGAGCGCAAAGGAATCGACCTGGATCAGATCCTCCCGAGCCGCGTCCGCCCGTTTCAGGAGCCCCACCTCTTCCTCCGTGATGAGGCCTTGGGCCAAAGCCTTGTCGACCAGCTTTTCAGGGCGGGCCTTCGGCAGCTTATGAGCCTTCACGGCCTTATGGATCTTCTCATAGACTTCGGAAGCCTTATACATCATCACGATCGCGTGCTCGAAGCGAGGCAACGATTCGTTTTCACCTTCCGGATGATAGATGCCCGCGGTGATCGCATCGCGCGTCTCGCCGGGAATCGTGAGGGCATGGGCGATCTTATTGCTGAGCTCGTCCTTCGGCATCCCGCCGAAGGTATTGAAGCGAGCCCATAGCGCCACCGGCCCCCGGAAGATGAAGCTGATCAGCGGCGTTTCGATGTTCGCGTAGATACCTTCGAAAGCGGTCTGAATGCGAACGAACGAATATTGCAGGGCCCATTCCGCGAAAGCCTTATGCTCGGCTTGCCGGCCTTCTTTCTCCCATCTTTGCAGTACGGCCGTCGCTAGGTACATCCAGGACAGGATATCAGCGTAACGACCGGTGATATGCTCTTTCAGTTTCAAGGCACCCCCATAAGAGAGGAGGGCGAGGTCGGCCATGAACGAGAAGCTCGCCGAAGCCCAGGC
>JASLCY010000286.1 GCA_030151925.1 Oligoflexus sp. | reverse complement strand
AGGAGTCTATGCCAAAACAAAAACACGGTGATCCCAAAGATCAGGCTATGGAATTGAACCTGCAATCCTTCGCGAACGGGATAGGCATCGTTTGCGCTTTGGAGGCCGGCGGCAAGATCACGCCGCAGGAAGCCTACAAACAAGTCAAAGCCCTGTGGAAGCAACTCAAGAAGACCAAGAAATCGCTCTATCCCAAAGAGAAGCTGATAGACGAAGACGATGACGGCGAATGATCCCGTCGTCCCGAGTCCCTCTCTATAAAATTCTAGACGACCGCTCAGCTGCCTCCTCTCGAGGCGGCTTTTTTTACGCAAACAAATGTGTTAATTCTTCCCTTGATCGAAGAAACCACCAAATGGTAGGAAAAAACCGTCACTTTCGTGCTGCCTTTTGTATTTAAGGGTGTGGTTTCAGAGAAGATTCGGGCTATAAAATCTCTAACTTTAAAAGACTCGCACAAACCTATAGATCTAATTGACACGCAAGAATGCAGACACGTTAAGGGAGGGTAGTATGAATCCTCGAAGTCAAACGGCTCCGATCTTGTTCGAAACCATGGATGGCCACGTCAAAAAAGATAAGCAAGTCGACGTCTTAAGGCTGGCCGCGGGCAATCTCGCGAAGAGCGCAGGATTCGTCGAAGGGCTGAAGGAAATCCTCGGGCTCTTAGAACGCAATTGCGATCTCGTCCTGGGCCGCATCAACTTCCTCGATGGAGTCGTGGATGTGGGCCGCGAGATCAAGGCGCCGCTCTCCGGTCTCCAGGCCGATCGTTTCCACGACCCGCAGGTCGAGGAAGCCATCGCCTCCTCGATGCAGGAAGTGCTGCGCACGTGGAAGCCCAAGATGCTTCCCGTCACGGGCTTCGATGGCACGAGATTTCACGGGACCTTCCAGATCGATCGCGCCCTCCAGCTCTACGTCCTCTCGCAGCCGATCAAGTTCGGCGAGCGCAAGATGGGAACACTCACGACGGTCAAGGTTTGCCACGGCAACTTCGATCCGAAGTCGGAGCAATCGTTCCTGAGCATCCTCTGCTCGCTGATCGCGCAGTCCGCGATGATCAACCGCTTCTATCCCGACCACGACCTCAGCGTGGTGAACATCCCCGCGCTCTCCGGCCGTCTGCCCTTCGATCGTTCGCACATCGTCGGCAACTCCAAGACGATGGAAAGCGTCTTTGAGCTCATGCAGCAGGTCGCCGACGCGGACACCACCGTGCTCATCCTCGGCGAAAGCGGCGTCGGCAAGGAGCTGATCGCCGACGCGCTCCACAGGAACAGCAGCCGTCGCTCGCACCCCTTCGTCAAGGTGAACTGCGCGGCCCTGCCCGAGACTCTGCTGGAAAGCGAGCTCTTCGGCCACGAGAAGGGCGCCTTCACCGGCGCGCATACGCAGAAGAAAGGCCGCTTCGAACTCGCGAACGGCGGCACGATCTTCCTCGACGAGATCGGCGACCTCTCGCCGGCGACCCAGATCAAGCTCCTCCGCGTGCTGCAGCAGCGCGAGTTCGAACGCCTCGGCGGCATCTCGACGATCAAGGTCGACGTGCGCATCATCGCGGCCACCAACTGCGATCTGAGCCGGATGATCGAGACGAACCAGTTCCGCCAGGACCTCTACTATCGTCTCAACGTCTTCCCCCTGCATGTGCCGCCGCTGCGGGAACGCAAGACCGACATCATGCCGATGACGGATTTCTTCATCGAGAAATACCGCAAGGTCCATAACAAGAACATCCGCCGCATCTCGACCCCGGCGATCGACATGCTCACGTCCTACCACTGGCCGGGGAACGTGCGCGAGCTCGAGAACTGCATCGAGCGCGCGGTGCTCCTCACGAACGAGGGCGTGATCCGCGGCCACCATCTGCCGCCGAGCCTCCAGATCGCCGAGAGCAGCGGCGTGGAGTCGGGCAATAACCTCAAGGCGATGATGGAATCGATGGAACGCGAATTGATCGTCGATTCCTTGAAGTCGAGCAAGGGCAACATGGCGAAGGCCGCGCGCGAGCTCGGGCTCACCGAACGCGTCATGGGCCTCAGGGCCCGCAAATACCATCTCGACCCCAAGAACTTCAGAAAGCCCCATGCTCATCAATGAGGCTCTCGAGGGAGTGGCTCTCAAGATTCTTTCCCACAATTGAAAAGCCCCGACTCCATCGAGAGTCGGGGCTTCTTATTGCCTTCTGGACGACCGGATCACTTCGCTGGACGAAGGAAATAGCTGGTCGGGATGTACTCGATCGTGTTCGAGCCGGGGCGTTTCCACTTCAGCTCGAGGGCGATGCGGTAGCGAGGGCCTTGGTAATACGCCACGTGGAAGTTGTGGATGCCGGCCGAGATCTGGGTCGGCTGGTTCTTCTCCTGGTGCGGATGGAGGCCGTCGTTATCGATGACGAGCTGGTTGTCGATATAGAGCTTCGCACCGTCATCCGAGTTCAGATAGAAGGTGTAGACGCCCGTAGCCGGGATATTCACGCGCCAGTTGATGTTGAGCTCGAACCATTCCACGAGGTTCGGGATGCCCGGGAAACCTTCGTTGAAATCGCGATCCGTAACGTCGAGCTGCTTCAGGCAGACGTCCTTCTCCTTCTTGATCTTGGTGTAATCGAGGAGGTGATCGGTATTCGCCGGGTTGAGATAGAGTCCCGCGACCAGCATGCGATCCGGAGCGTCCGGACAGTCCTGGAAGGTCGGTTCGTTGTTCTTGCAGGCCGGATACTGCGTAACCGTGGTTTTGCCGTCGGTGCCTTTGCAGGTCACGGTCGTCGAACCGTCCGGGTTCTTCTGGGTCGTCTCCGTCTTCGTCGTCCCGTCCGGATACTTCGTGGTGCAGGTCGTCGTCCCGTTCGGGCTCGTCACGGTCGTCGAAACGCTGCCGTCCTTTTTCGTGCAGACCTGGGTCGTCGATCCGTTGCTGCTGGGAGGAGTCGAAACGGTGGTCGTGGTCGAGCCGTCCGGATACTTCGTGGTCGTCGTGCATTTGCCGTCCGGAGTCTTCACCTCGGTCGTGGTCGAGCCGTCCGGATTCTTGCAGACCGTGTTCTGACCGTTCGGAGTGTTGGTGGTCGTGGTCGTGGTCGTCGTGCCGTCCGGATTCTTCGTGGTGGTGGTCACCTGAGTATGATCGGGATTGCTCGTCGTGGTCGTGGTGGTCGTCGTGCCGTTAGGATTCTTGGTCGTGGTGGTGGTGGTCGTCGTGCCATCCGGATACTTGGTATCGGTGGTCGTGGTGGTGGTCGTCGTCCCGTCAGGATTTTTCGTGGTCGTCGTCGTGCCTGTCGTCGTTCCGCCATTGCTGGTGGTGCCGGGATTGGTGGGCGTGGTGGTCGACGTCGTCGTCGTGCCGTCCGGGTTCTTGGTCGTGGTGGTCGTCGTTCCGTTGTTATTCGGAGCGGTGGTGGTCGAGCTCGTGGTCGTCCCATCCGGAGCTTTCGCTACAGTGGTGTAAGAACCATCAGGCTGCGTGGTGGTCGTGGTGGTCGAACCATCGGGCTGCTTGGTCGTGCTGGTCGACGAACCATCAGGATTCTTGGTGGTGATGGTCGTCGTGCCGTCATTCGTCTTCGTATCCGTGGTCGTCGAACCATCAGGATTTTGCGTGGTGGTCGTGCTGGTTCCGTCCGGAGTGGTGCCGTCCGTAGGAGTCGCGGTGCTCGAGCCGCTCGGCGTCAGGTTATCGGTGCCGGTGGAAGGCGTCAAAGGCGTGCTCGGACTGCCTCCTTTGCGTCCCGTATCACCCTTGAACGTCGCGGTTTTACAAGCCGTGATCGAAGTCGAGAAAACCAGGCTCGCAAGGCTGAGACTAACCAAACTTTTCATCATTAACTTCCTATCTTAGGGGCCGAATGGGTTCGCCAGTCACGATTCGTTATGAGCCGCGCGCCCTTGTTGTACGTAACGTAGGACCAGATCCAGAGCATGAGCACGGCCATGCGATTCTTGAAACCGATAAGGAAATAAATATGGACCACCAACCAAGCTAACCAGGCGATGAACCCGCGGAGCCGTAAGGAACCAATCTGAGCGATGGCTTTGTTACGTCCAATTGTAGCCATAAATCCTTTATCGACATAGTGAAAAGGGCGCGTCTGTTTCCGTTTCGTTAATAATTTGATGTTGGAGGCCAGATGCCGGCCCTGCTGCGTCGCGACAGGAGCCAGGCCAGGAAGGGGTTTGCTGTCTTTGCCCAAACAATGGGCCTGGTCCCCTATGACAAAGATTTCCGGATAGGCCTTGAGGCTGCAATCCGCTTCGACGATAACCCTTCCGCCCGGATCGAGGGGAACGCCGAGCTGCTGGTTGATCGCGGAAGGCGCGACTCCCGCCGCCCAGATCACGGTCGAGGCCGCGACGAACTCCGGACCGATGTAGACGCCTTTCTCATCAATGCCTGTCACCTTCGACTTCGTCCAGACATGAACCCCCAGGCGCTCGAGATCGCTCGCGGCCTTCTCGGAGAGGCTGGGATCAAAGCTTCCGAGGATGCGCGGCCCGTTTTCGATAAGGATCACGCGCGTGCGCGAGGGGTTGATGTTCCGGAAGTCTTCCGCCAGCGTGTATCGCGCGATTTCCGCGATGGCGCCCGCCAGCTCCACGCCGGTGGGGCCGCCGCCGACGATGACGAAGGTCTGATGGGCCTTCTGCATCTCGGAGTTCGTTTCGCGCTCGGCGAGCTCGAAGGCCAGCAGGATGCGGCGGCGGATCTCCGTCGCCTCCTCGAGGGTCTTGAGCCCGGGCGCGAAGGTTTCCCATTCGTTGCGCCCGAAGTAGCTGTGTTTGGCGCCGCAGGCGAGGACGAGGTAATCGTAGGTAAAAGCCCCGAAGTCGGTGGTGATGGACTTGGCCTCGGGATCGACGCTCTGGAGCTCGCCCAGCAGGACCGTGATATTCGAATACCGGGAAAGCACGGCCCGGATCGGGATCGCGATGTCGGCGGGGCTCAGCGCCGCGGACGATACCTGGTAGAGGAGCGGCTGGAACAGGTGATGGTTGCGGCGGTCGATAATCGTCACACGAACGTCCTTGGCGTCGCCAAGCCCTTGAGCGAGCGCAAGCCCACCGAATCCGGCACCCACGATCACAACGTGTTTCGGCATGATTGTCTCCCCAATGTCGATGCTATATGGTATCATGATTGACGAATCGCTCAAGTGCACATGACGCGGAGTCGTGACGATGAAAGTCTTCCTCCTCGGAGCTAGCGGTCTGGTCGGCAGCACCTGTTATTCCAAACTTCTCCTGCAGAAGCCGGCTCTCGAATTGCACAGCTTCTCAAGACGGCGTTTGCAATTGCACGGCGTGGTCGAGCACGTGGGCGAGCTTTCGGATCTCGGATCGTTGATGGAGGGCCTGAGCGGCGACGCCGCGTTCTGCGCGGTCGGCACGACGATCAAGAAGGCCAAGACGCGCGAAGCCTTCGAAGAGGTCGATCTCAACCTCCCTCTGCGTTTTGCCTGCGCGGCGCGAGACCACGGCGTGAAGACTTTTCACGTGGTCACCACGCTCGGCGCGGATCCCAGCTCAAAGCAGCATTATCTCCGCGTGAAGGGGGTGCTCGAGAAAGAGCTCGGCGCCATCGGCTTCACCGGCCTCCATATCTATAGGCCCTCCCTGCTCATGGGCGTCCGGCAGGAGTTCCGCCTGGGCGAAGAACTCCTGAGCGGCCTCTATAAGAGGTTCCAGTTCGCCTATCCCAAGGTGCTCGACAAGTACCGGCCTATCGACGTCGACCAGCTCTCATCCTTTATCGTCCGGAAAATAATAGAGAATTCCCCGGGAACCCACATCTGGGAGAACGAGGTCATGCTCCCCGGCTGACCTTTCGTCCCGGGCTCGATTTTACCCTGGAAAAAATCTATACAATAGGCTGATTTTATTGGAATAAAATCGGTTTCCTGTTTTTCTGTCAAGCTGCGGCCCGGGCGGTCCGAAAAGGTATTTGCAATAGGGAGTATCCAAAATGAAACTTATCAAATTCACCTTACTCGCACTGATCGCCGTCGGATGCCAGGGCAGTGGCCCGGAATCCGAAACCGCCGCCAAACCAGAGGCTTCCTCCAAGCCCGCTTCAGCCGCAAACTCGGCCTCGAGCACCACGGAAAGCGACGCTTCGGAAGGCGTGGTGGGACCCGATGAAGGATTCTTCGCCGGCATCTACCTCGAATCGGTCTTCAAATCGTCCAAGGCGAACCCGCATCCCGCGCTGGAATCGAGCATAGCTCTTAATAGCGGCTCGGTTGAGGCTTTCGACTTCGCCGCGAACCTCCAGCCCAAACGCGTGGATCTCATGGCGCGGATCATCCTGCGAGCCGCCGATAAAGATAAGGACGGCAAACTGAGCTTCGAGGAGTTCAGCGCGCTGAAGATCAGCCCTGAGCTCAAGGGCCTGAAGGGCGACGCGGTCGCGAACGACTTCGACAAGGAGCTCTTCGATGCCGCGGCCGGCGACGATAACGCGCTGTCGAAAGACGAGATCAAGGATCTTTTGATCAAGATCGCCTCGCAGAGCGACCTCAGCAAGATGAGTAAAGCCGAAGGCAAGAAGAGCCTCGTCAAGAGCTGGGAAGAGGTGCTGAAGAACTACGATGCCGACGGCGACGGGAAACTGAGCGTCGACGAGCAAAACAAGCTGCGTAAAGATCGCGCGTCGGTCCTTGCTAGCGCGGCGGGCGAGTAAGCCCACTTACTCCTACATCCATTGCCGATCAGGCTCGTCCTCCGGGACGGGCCTTTTTTTTTGACTCTCCGCTG
>JASLCY010000231.1 GCA_030151925.1 Oligoflexus sp. | reverse complement strand
GTCCGCGTCGAACGCATAGACGCTGTTGTTGACGGTCGCGACCAGGACCACATCGTAGGTGTTCTCGCCCATGGGGACGTCCGGCACATAGAGGGGCTGCGCATACATCTGGTCGTCGACCGGATAGGCGCCGAGGCGGCCGAAGGCGTTGGGATTCACGTTCGAAGTATTCAGGTGCGATTCGAGGAGAACGCCACCGGTACGGTTCGCATCGTTGTGCTGCATGAGGACCGAAGTTCCGTGCGCAGCCGAGAATATCGCCACGGTCCCTAGGAACACCGAGGCTTTACAGAGAGCCACTATTCTTTGTGCAGGATTTCGCATGTCTGACCCCGAGGTTTATAAACAATCCTGAAGTCATAGCGGCCCCCTGCGGGAAGAGCAATATTCAAATCCCCCCGGAGAGCATAGCTTTTTTCAATTGGCTTGAAAGATCGGGCTTTTCAGTTAGGAACCGGTTTTTCTTCGGTTTTCGGCCGATGGAGCTCCGGTAGGTAAACCCAGCCCTGTTCCGCAAAGAAGACGTTCTCGGGCCGCGAGACGCGATCCTGGATCTCGAGCCCCGCCATCAATGCAGCAAGGAAGGCGCTGAAGGTTTCCACGGTCGCCGCCGCTTCCTTCATCTGATCGGCCGCGACCAGACCCGCTTGGACGATGGCCTTGACCAATTCCTCACGACGCTGGCGGCCGATGCCGAACGCCCGGTACTGGAAACCGATCTCGCGCGGCAGGCTCAGTTGGTCGACGAGCACCGAGAGAGCATGCGGAATCGACGTTTCATAGAGCAGGATAGGCGTTTCCAGGCTCATTAAACGGCGCTGAAGCGTGAGAGAGCGCACCACCAGCGGAGCCTTGTTCGCGCTGTAAGTCGGCTCCTGCAGCGACGGATGCCATTCGTACCATTCCTTGACGTCCCAGATGCGTTGCGTCTGGGGATTCATCGGCTTCTTCTTCCTCTTGCCCTGTTTCGTGTCGACCATCTTCTGCATGTAAGCGACCGCGATGTCCTCGCAGGCGTTGACGCCGGGGCACGCCGGACGCGTGCAAGCCACGCAGGGTGGCACGCTCAAAGGGCTGTCGATCATCACCCGATCGGGCCTTTCGGTCTTCAGAACTTCGTACAATCGATCGTCGGAAAAGAGCCTATTGACGGTGCCCATCCTGTCGTAAATGTTGCTTATTCTTAAGTTGCCTTCACCTAGGCGACCTGTCATGATTACGAGCGTTGTCTTTGTCGAATTGGGACCCGCAAGATGGATCCCAGCTACCTTTTTGAACGGATTCTGCATGACGTCCTTCATGCAAGATTGTTGTCGATATGGAACCTGCGGAACATGATTTCACCAAGAAGTTTCAGTCTGATCCTACTCGGCTCGCTGCTCTTGCTTAACTCTCCCCTTCGCGCCGATGACAAAGACCAGGATAAAGACAAAGACGCGCAAAGCAAGTCCCAAGAACCAGACGCCGATGCCCTGAAGCCCGCGAAGGAGGAATTCGCGAAACAGCGCTATCCCGCGGCGCTGCAGCTCTTCCGCGCCTACCTCCGCGCCCACCCGAAGGACCAGGACGCCTGGGTCTGGCTCGGCGCGAGCTACTATCACACCGGCCAGGCGCGCGAGGCGCTGGCGACGCTCAATAAGGCCAACCGGCCCAGCGATGAGCTGAAATCTCTTCGGCGATATTACCTGGCTTTGGCGAGCGATGCACTCGGTAAGACGGAAAAGGCGAAGACCCTGCTCGAACCCCAGGCGCAAGGCAAGGATCTCCTGGCCGAGGACGCCCTCTTCGAACTCGCCGCCATCCATTTCGAGGACGGCGAAGCCGATGCGGCCCTGAAAAACGTCGCCGATTATAACAAACGCTACCCGAACGGTCGCCATGAAAAACAGATGAAGTTCATCGCCGATAATATCGCCCAGGCCGGGCACATGGAAGTCCCGGGAACCCACCGCGCCCAGTATAAATCGACCTTCTTCGAATCGAGCCCGCTCTCGCTCGTGTCGATCCCCCATCTCTGGTTCTACGAATTGGGTTACGACTACCTGCGCGGCACGCGTTCGAACCCGGGCTACCGCGACGGCCTCCCGATCGTGACGCCGAACTCCGCGTACGAGAGCTATCAGCTCAAGACGCAGGCCGGCTTCATCCTCGGGCCCTTCAAAGGCAGCGGCACCGAGAGCCACGCGGGCTACATCTACTCCCAGAACTGGTTCAGCGACAGCGAGCGGATGGACACGTATTTCAAGGATCCGACCGACGTGCAGTACTTCCCGTTCCGCCCGGACCTGATGGAGCGGCACCACCGGCTCTTCGTGGAGACCGAGGGCTCGAAGGGCAACTGGACCTTCGGCGGCTACGGCCACTGGGAATACATCCGCGCCGGCTCGAACCTCTTCCCGGCGCCCGAGCGTCCCGAGATTCGCAAATCCTTCGACCTCGGCATCCGCACCCTCGTGGTGCCCTGGCTCGAATACCGCTACGGCGAGGAGCAGAAGCTCCGCTTCTACCTGACCTTCGAGAAGAGCCTCAACCGCGAGCAGAACGACTTCTCCTACAAGTCCTACAATATCTCGACCTCGGGCGAGTCCCCGTTCATGAGCTACACGCTGGTCAACGAGAATCGCTTCTCGCCCGGCCTCAAGCTCTCGGAGGAGGTCTACTCGCACCGCTATCTCTACAACGACTACTGGGAGAGCTACACGGAGACCGGCCTCGGCGCGCAGCTCCAGTACAGGATCGGCAGCAACGTCCACCTGATGGTCTCGGGGCAGCTCGCCCAGGACGCCTTCACCGCCAAGGTCATCCGCTCGACCGCGTGCTCGGACACCAGCACGACCTTCGACGATTCCGGGTTCGACGACGGGACCGCGGTGACCTGCCCACGGACCGACCGGATCACGAAATTCTCAGCCGGTGCCGGCTATGTGAGCAACGGGCAGAAGTCCATCGCGGCAATCTTCCAATACAACGACCGGAAAAATGATAAACTGATCGTATATAACGAGACGCGAGTCGAGTTCTTGATCGTGTTCACCCACGCGTTCCCCACCCTCCTGGGCGCGGATCGGTATATAGAACCCTTCTTGGACCTGGCCGATCAGCGAGGAGTGTATTGATGTCGATCGACGACGCGACCCTTGAGCTCATACGCGAATCCGTGATGCGCAAGACCCTGGTCTATTTCTCGGCCAGCAACGTGAAGACCGTGTTCCAGACCCAGGTCCACTCCATCCGCAGCCGTTCGGTGGTGCTCGTGAACTCCATCCCGCCGGAATTCATCGCGCGCGTGATGGACTCCGACCAGTTCTTCCTCAAGATCCAGTCGATCCGCTTCGTCTGCGACGAGATCGCGACCGACGGCGTGCACCTGCTCTACCCGATCGACGACATGCGCCTGATCGATGACAACCGCAGCGCGAAACGCTTCCACTTCGGCGGCAAGGAAACCGCCTACCTCGAGATGGTGAACCCGATCGACGGCGAGACCACGCTGAAGAAGACGCTGCTCGACATGTCCTCGACCGGCCTCTCCTTCCGCACGCCGATCGAATCCGAGCTCTACAGCCCCGGCCGCCGCTTCGATAAGATGCGCATCTACATGGACGGCAAGCTCCACAGCGAAGCCTCGGGCCAGATCGTTTACCAGCAATCCTTCCTCACTCAGGACGGCAAGAGCTACTGCCAGGTCGGCTTCAAGTTCGACCAGCCCCAGTCGGCTCGCTAAGACCTAGGAAACTCATGAGCAAACTTAAGAAACATCAGAAGATCTACGTGAACCGCTCCCTGAACATGGCCTCGATCCGCTCGCTCGGCTTCGACATGGACCATACCCTGGTGCTGTACAACCGCGTGAATTTCGAGAACCTGGCCTTCCAGGAGACCGTGAAGAAATTCATCGCCAACGGCTATCCCGAGGAGCTGGCGACGCTCAAGTTCGACCCGAATTTCGTCATCCGCGGCTTGCTCGTCGACCGCGAGCGCGGCAACCTCCTGAAGGTCGACGCGCACAAATACGTGAAGCTCGCCTTCCACGGCCACCAGCAGCTCGATAAAAAAGCGCGTTCCGACCTCTATAATACCAAGGGCTTCAAGGCCGACGACTTCCTCACGGTCGACACCTTCTTCGCCCTGAGCGAGACCCAGCTCTACATCGAGATCGTCGATTACATGCGGCGCAATCCCGGCAAGATCCAGAAGAGCTTCGGCGAGGTCTACAAGGACCTGCGCGAGTGGATCGACCTCTCGCACCAGGACGGCTCGATCAAGACCAAGGTGCTGATGGAGCCCGAGAAGTACATCGTGCGTGACCCGCACCTCGTGGAGACGCTGGTGAAGCTCATCGACGGCGGCAAGAAGCTCTTCGTCCTCACCAACTCCGACTGGGCCTACACCAACGCCGTGATGAGCCACCTGCTCAACCAGCAGCATCCGGAGTTCGCGAGCTGGCAGGACTACTTCGAATACATCATCGTCAGCGCCGGCAAACCCAACTTCTTCTCCGGCTCGAATCCCTTCTACGAGGTGATGACGGAACAGGACGGGCTCCTGCGCCTGCACCGCGGCCCCCTCGTCCCGCAGAAGGTCTATCACGGCGGCAACGCCAACCTCTTCGAACGCCTCACGAACCAGAAGGGCGACCAGATCCTCTACTGCGGCGACCACATCTACGGCGACACGCAGAAGTCGAAGGAGCTGCTCAACTGGCGAACGCTGCTGGTCGTCGAGGAGCTGGAAGACGAGTTCAAGAAGACCGAAAAGCTCCAGGGCGAGTTCGACAAGATCCTCGAGGCGATCGCGGTCGAGGAGAACCTGCAGAGCGATGCCCAGACCCTGCGTTCGGAGATCACCAACTACAAGCGCCGCGAGAAGTCCAAGCAGTCCCGCGGGCAGGAGAGCCGATTCATCCAGAAAATCCAGGAGTTGGAGGAAACGCTCCGGGCCAAGGAGGAGGAGCTCGAAGCGCAACATAAGGTGATCAAAGAGCTTATCGCGCATCGGCAGCAGCAGTTCCACCCGGTCTGGGGGGAGCTCATGCGCACCGGATTCGAGAAGAGCCGCTTCGGCAAACAGATCGAATCCTACGCCTGCCTCTACTCGTGCCGCGTCTCGGCTTTGCGTTTCTACTCAACGAGCCAGAAAATGCGCTCCTATCGCGACCTTATGCCCCACGATCTCTGAGATTTCCCGGAGGCCGGCCCCCGCGCCGGCCCGCCTTCCCTCACCTTCCTTCTCAAGCTTCATGATAGAGAGCCGATAGGCCCCACAGACACCCTGTGATTTCCGCAAGGTAGTGAGATCGCTCCCAGATGATAGAGACGTTGATAGGTCAGCGCTATCGGATCAAGGCCCTCATTGGCGAAGGGGGGATGGCATCCGTTTATTCCGCTCTCGATGAGAAGCTGGAGCGTCGCGTCGCGATCAAAATCCTCCATCCGCACCTCGCGCGCAACCCGGACATCCGCGAGCGCTTCCTGCTCGAAGCCAAGACCGTGTCGGGCCTCGACCATCCGAACATCCTCCGCGTCTACGATTTCTCGGGCCTCGATTCCGAGCAGCTCTGGATGGTCACGGAGATCCTCTACGGCGAGGACCTCTCGGAATACGTGAAGTCCTTCCCGCGCAGCCGCATGCACTTCATCGTCGCGACCCTGGTCGCCCGCGAGGTCTGCCGCGCCCTGAACGAAGCGCACAAGCTCCATATCGTGCACCGCGACATCAAACCCGAAAACATCATGATGCTGACCAACGGCCAGCTCAAGCTCATGGACTTCGGCATCGCCAAGGTCCATCGCGCGAACGCGACCCAGACCGGCATCTTCATGGGCTCGCCCAGCTACATGTCGCCCGAGCAGATCCGCGGCACGGACGTGGACGTGCGCGCCGACATCTACAGCCTCTGCGTGCTCTACTACGAGATCATCACCGGCTCGCTGCCCTTCGTCGGCAAGTCGACGGCGGAAGTGATCAACCGCATCATGGTCGGCCGCTTCACGCCGCCGAACATGATCGTCACGGACCTGCCGCACACGCTGAACCAGGTGATCATAAAAGGCCTGAAGAGCAATAAGGAAGAACGCTTCGCGAGCGTCAGCGAGATGGCTCAGGAACTCGACCAGTTCCTCGGCAGCATCACTCTGCGCGAGAGCCGCACCGAACTCGAGGAATTCACGCTCAACCGCGAACGCTTCGACGACCGCCTCACTCAGATCCTCAATCGCCCGCGCCTGTCGGAGAGCGGCCCGCTCCCTCCCGAGGGTTCGGACGTCTTCCGTTCGAAGATCACGCGTTACCAGGCTTCGTACGAACAGGGCCGCAGCACTCCCGATGAGATGCCGCACGATCCTCTGAGCCCGCTCGCGCCCGGCGCGGAATCCCCGCAGGCGACGATCATGCTCGACGAGGCTTCGCTTCCGACTTTGCCGCCCGGGCCGCAAAGCGGCGAAGGTTTGCCCGAAGTGCCGAAGCCTCCGGTCCTGGAGGCCAAACCGCGCGTGCCGGAAGCTCCTCTGGAGAGCACGAGCAGCCGCCAGAATCCGAATGAGGCGGCCGCGCCTCAACGCAAGGTGAACACGAATCCGCCGGTGCAGAACAAACAAGTCGTCATGCGTCAGCCGACTCAGAGTCCGAAGCACCTGAGACAGACGGGCGGCAATTTCCAATCGCCGCTCAAAGGCAAGACCCAGCCTCCGAAGTCGCCCTACAACAACGCGCGGATGACTCAGAAAGGCTATTATCGCGAATTCGCCGAAGACGAGCCGAAGAGCAACAAGCTGGGTTATATCGTCATTATCGTGGCGACCCTCATTGCGGCCGCGGCCATGCTTTATGTCGTAGGCCCGGATAAAATAATGAACCGCTTCAAACGGGAAGGCCTGCATACGGAGCTGGCGAACAAAGTCCGAAAAGCGAGGGCGGACAAGGATAACGACAAGGATGAGAGCCCTGCTTCCGGCGAGGCTCCTGCGACCGAAACCGCGGCGAATCCTCCGCAGTCTACGCCGTCGAACGCGCAGCCGCAGGGCCCGGCTCCCGCCACCACGCCGTCTAAACCTACAGAGACAGTGGCCAGTCAGCCCACGGAAACGAAGACGACGACCTTGCCGCCTGACGTTATCAGCAAACGCCCGGCAGAGAAGACGCCGGTCAAAGCTCCCGCGCCTTCTAAAACGCCGCCGTCCAAAACGGTCGCGAAGGCTGAGCCGCAACCGCAAACACCTGCGCAGCCCGCAAAGCCGGATGCGACGCTCGTGAACCTTCCTCCCGACGGCAAACAGGATGACAAGGTTCCCGAGGCCAAATCCACGGATAAGAACACCGGCGCGAAACCAGCCGTCGGCACCGGACCGGGCGTCCTGAAACTCGCGGCCCTGCCGGCGGCGGAAGTCTATCTCGACGGCAAGATGTACGGTACGACCAACGACAAGGTCTTCGGTTCACAAGGCGTTAAGCTCGATCCGGGCACCTACATGCTTCGCCTGAAGCGCAAGGGCTACAAGCTGGAGGAGCAGACCATCCAGATCAAGCCGGGTGAGATGCGCCAGCTGAATTTCACGCTCACCAAACTCGCGGAGCTCGTCGAGCTCTCGATCCATGCGAATAAGATTCCCGCCTCCGTCGTCATCGAGGAGAATAAGGCTGGCGGCCGGAAACGCGAGATGCCTTTGACGAAACACGTGCTCCAGATCAACCTCAAGCCTGGCAGCTATCGAGTCATCGTGAGCCACGAACAGGAGTCGATCAATCGCACGATCGAACTCACGGAAGAGAACAAATCCCTCACTTTCAACGCTGACTTTAAGTAAAAAGTCGATTAGACACAGTATTTTCCCCAGCTTCTTCCTAAATTTCTTTATACCTTCGAAAGTCCAAGGCTTCTTTCTTGCCAAAGATGTTCTGAGCCGCTAGAAATCCTCAAGATTCATTCCAGCATAATGATAAATCATCGCGCGCAAGCGCCTGAGGTACGTCATGAGGTTTCTGTCAAAGACTGTACGATGCAGCCTAGCCTGCGCATCGCTGTTTCTCGCTCCATCCGCCTTCGCCAAAGTCTGGATGGTTCCAGCCTCCGATCATTTGGAATTCGACGCGCAGGAAGCCATCCTCCAAGCCGCGCCCGGCGACACCGTGCAGCTGCCGGAAGGCCGCTTCAATCTCCAGGGCGAACTGACGATCGCCACGCCCTACCTCACGCTGCAGGGCGCGGGCATGGACAAGACCGTCCTGGTTTACGGCGAGGACGCCTACGGCCCGCAGTCGATCTATTCGAGCGTCGACCACACGACGGTGCAGGATCTCACGATCCTCGACCACCCGGGTGACGGCGTGAAGATCATCGGCACCGATGGCCCCATCATTCGCCGCGTAAAGGTCGAATGGACCAATCACGGCAGCCCCGACAACGGCGCCTATGGTATCTATCCCGTTCAAAGCCAAAACGTGCTGGTGGAAGACAATGTCGTTATCGGCGCTTCCGACTCCGGCGTTTATGTCGGCCAATCGCACAATATCATCGTGCGCAACAACCGCGTTGAGTTCAACGTCGCCGGCATCGAAATCGAGAACTCCCAGCACGCCGACGTTTTGAACAACTTCGTGACGAACAACACCGGCGGCGTGCTCGTGTTCAACCTGCCGAACCTCCTCGTGCAAGGCGGAGCCGGAACACGCATTTTCGATAACGTGATATTCGACAACAACTTCAAGAACTTCGCGCCTCCCGGCAACAGCGTGTCGACGACGCCGCAAGGCACGGGCGTGCTGGTCCTCGGCAACGACGACGTGGAGATCTTCGAAAACACGATCGAAAAACACAACACCACCTCGATCGCGATCGTGAACTATCACATCACCGAGCGTGAGGTCGACGACCCGAACTACGATGCGATGCCCGAGACGATCTACATCCACGACAACATCCTTCGCCAGACCGGTTTGAATCCTTTCCAAGGCGGCAACCAGCTCGGCATGGTCGCGGCGCTCCTCAGCGTTCCGCACAAGATCCCGCACATCACCTACGACGGCATCGGTCCTCTCGATGCCAAGGGCAACGCGACCGAAGCGAAGCTCGAAGGCGATAAACGCCTGTGCATCGGCCCTAACGATCACGACGGCGACGACACCGAATACTTCGGGAACCTCAACCTCTGGACCAAGAAGTGGTACTCCCCTATTCCGGGCAGCATGAACCACGACATCACCTCGCATAACTGTACTTTGCCGCGCCACACGGCAATCGTTCTTCCCGAAGTTCCGCCCGCACCGGCTCTGACGAACGTCCATACGCCCGAGGAAATCGCGGCCCTTTGCGCGCCTATCCCCTCCGGCGTGAACTGGTCGGCTTTCGCGGTCGACTGCCCGACGCTCGATTCGTACGGACTCTTCAAAAATCCCGCGGATCCGCTCTCCGGTTCGAACGAAGGTGGTTTCCCCTATGATCTGACCACGCCGCTCTTCTCGGATTACGCGACCAAGGATCGCCATATCTTCCTCCCGCCGGGCGTGAAGGCCGGTTATACGAAGGTCGGAGCTCTGGATCTGCCGGTCGGCGCCGTGCTGGCGAAGACCTTCTACTTCCCCGCGAACATCACGCAGCCGAACGGCGATCGTAAACTCGTGGAGACTCGCCTGCTCGTCCATCGCGCCGAAGGTTGGCAAGGCCTCGTCTATGTCTGGGATGACAGCGGCGTCGCTAAACTGATGCGCGGCGGTGAAAAGGTCGATGTGAGCTGGGTGGACGCGAACGGCCAGGCTCGCAGCAACGGCTACCGCGTGCCGAACCTCGCGCAATGCGTGGGCTGCCACTTGAAGGGCGCGCCTATCGGCGTGAAGACGCCTTACCTCAATAAGAACGGCCACGGTGAATTCGAAGGCCAGAACCAGCTCACGGCGCTGGCCGCCAAAGGCATGCTCGAAGGCCTGCCCCAGGATCTGACCAGCGTTCCGAAGTATCCGGTCTGGAACGATCCGAGCACCGGCTCGCTCGACGAACGGGCGCGCGCTTACCTCGACATCAACTGTGCGCATTGCCACAGCGTAACGGGTAAAGCGAGCACCTCGGGCCTCTTCCTGAGCGAAGGCTCACGCGAGACCATCAACTTCGGCATCTGTAAGCCGCCCATCGCCGCGGGCCGCGGCTCCGGCGGAACGCTCTTCGATATCTTCCCGGGCAAACCCGAGGAATCGATCCTGATCGGGCGCCTGAGTTCGACCAAGGCCGCGGTGAAGATGCCTGAGCTGGCGAAAGGCATGGTGCATGACGAAGGCGTGGCGCTGATCTCCGAGTGGATCAAGAGCCTGTCCGGAACCTGCAAGGTCGGCGACCTCTGAGAAGATTCCCTTAAAAAGACCAGCGGCGAAGAGCGATCTTCGCCGCTTTTTTTCTTGTTGGAATTAAGCCGGGTTCTTCAGCATGCAGGAGAGCAGGTCGCCCTCTCCCACGTCGGGGAATTGCTTCAGCAGGCTCGTGGGAGCGCCCATCGCGGTGAGGATGGTGCGATAGGCGACCACGCCCGGCACGCGGCCCGTGTTATCTTTCGCGCCGGCGGCGAAGGCCTCGCCCGTCTTGTAGTCGGGACGATGATAGGTATAGGTGCTGGCGCCGTTGTCGTTGCCCGCCACGCGGATGTCACCGTAATAACCGCCTTTGATCATGCCGCCGGCGAGTATCATCGAGTTCTTGCCGCTGTCGCCGTAGGAATCCACGCAGGGCGAACGGCCGCCGTCGACGGTGTTCAGCATGATGAGCGTATTGTTCCAGAGGTTCTTGCTCTTCAGATCGCTGATGAGCCGCGCGAGCACCATGCCGATGATCTTGCCCTGCGCGGTCACGGCGCTCTTCGGGCGAGGGCCGTGGATATCCTCGAAGCAGAATTCCATCG
>JASLCY010000162.1 GCA_030151925.1 Oligoflexus sp. | reverse complement strand
GCTCACCGAGACCGCCAAACTCATGCTCGAAGAGAACCGCTCCGACGTCCGCCAGCTCGTGGCGAATTTCCGCGAGGTCTCGACCGGCCTCAAGGAAGTCGTGAACGACGAGAACCGGGCGAAGATCGACCGCATCCTCGCCAACCTCGACCAATCGATGGTGCAGATCAAAGGCGCCTCGGAGAACGCCAAACTCATCACGCAGCGCATCGAGAAGGGTGAAGGCACCATCGGTCGCCTGATCAACGACGACAAGACCGCCGACGATATCCAGGCGACTTTGAAAGACCTGCGGGAAGTCCTCTCGCCGGTCACCAAACTCCAGGTCTCGGTCGATACCCATGCGGAGCTCCGCAGCGACCAGAGCAACCAGACTTATTTCAACGTGCGGTTGAACACCCGTCCCGACTCCTATTACCTCGTGGGTTTCACGACTTTCCCGGATCGCGTCCGGGATACCTCGACGGAGACGCTCAACAACGACGGCCAGACTATCGTTCGTGAAAAGATCAAGGATGACCAGCGCTTGCGCTTCAACCTCCAGTTCGCGAAACGCTGGGGCTGGATCGCGGCTCGCCTCGGTCTCTTCGAAACCACCGGTGGTGTGGCGGCCGATGCCTATATGTGGCGCGACCGCATCAAACTCTCTCTTGAAGCCTTCGATTTCGCAGACAAGAACGACACTTATCGCCGCAACGCCCACCTTAAGGCCTATGCGAGCGTGCTCTTCTTCGATCACTTGATCGCGATGGCGGGTGTTGACGACCCGACGCGCTACAAGGACAATACCAAGACTATTCGTAAGAATCTCAATACCTTCCTGGGTGCTGGTCTGACCTTTAACGACCAGGATCTCAAATCGCTCTTCGGTATGGCGGCCATCGCCGGCTCTGCTTCGAACGGGCTTTAAGAGCTTATCTTAACCCGTATTTCTGACGCACATTTCCGTTGACAGCCTGAGGGTCAGCATGTCAGTTAGAGAGGGTCCGCAACACGGACTTCTTTCTCTACTTGATGTTGGTCCCTACTGCTGCTTTGGAGATGTCGCTGTGAATACGTCCTTATTTAATGGCTTCCGCTGTCTGTTCCTCGCTTTCTCATTCTTATCCCTCATGCAATCGCATGTCGCTCTCGCTGACGAAACCGGTATGAAGACGGTTTCCGAGGAGCTTCTCAACATCCCGGAGCTGAGCTTCGAGATGAGAGCTCCAGCTGGCTGGAAGGTTCGTCAGAACTACCGCGGCCAGACTCTCGTCTTCGAGGATCCGATGCCAAGCATCCTCAATCAAACCGAGTTCACGCGAAACATCACCGTTGCCGTGCAAAGCCATCCGGCTCCCATCGATGCCGAGCAGGTCACGCAGCTCACCCAAAAGCTGGAAAGTGAGCTCGGGTCCAGCGTCAGCGACTTCCAGATCATAGAAGCGCGTATCATCGACTACCGCGACCACGATCATGCGATCCTCGTTTACACGGCCTTCACCCAGAGCGGCGTCCCTATGCGCCAGATGCATGTCTTCACGAGCGGGGCGACGCAGTCGGCACTTCTTACCTTCACCGACCTCGGGCCGGTGTTCGAGACGGCTGGCAAACTCGATGCCCCCTGGAAGAGCCTGATGTCGGCGGAGCTGCAAGGCTCGTCGCCCAACCGTTACGCGCCCCTGATCTGGGCGGGGTCCGGTCTCGCCGCCCTATGGCTTGCTGCGTTTTTGGGCAACCTGTACCGCAGGCGCCAGGCGCGTCTCAGGCTGCTGGCCGAAGACGATTCCGACTTCGATGAATCCGAGGAAAGCCAGGATGATGAGAAGCTTCTCATCTCGTCGGCCGGTGAAAACCGCGACTGGCAATACGCTGACACCGTTTACGCGGGTTGAATTCTCGATACGTTTCCCCGAGTCCCATCCAAACGCGATACTCGCCTCACGAAACCCTTCTGCTGCGGAGAAGCATCCGAGCAGCAAGGGTTTCATCATTTTCTTACTTTAATCCCCTGGCCTCCCTTCCGCGCTGTGGTAAAAACGGGTTGGTGCTTTTTCCTTTACCTCTTAGAGTCAGAGGTTAGACTAGGCAAGAGTTCGCCATCCCAAGAACGGTAGCTACGCAAATTTGTTCCCATATCATTTCCGTAGGGTCTGATATACTTGAAGACAGTCAACAATCATCGCTGAAACTTTCCCACCTCACGAAGAGGTGAGCCGCGGTGTCTTAGGAGGTTTTAGAATGCCATTCAGTGCAAGCCGGTTCGCTCGGTGCCTTCGCTCTCTGAGTTTGGTGGCAGGGCTGATGCTTGTCTCTCAAAATGCCTGGGCATTGACGTGCTCTGAAGTACGGCAGCTGACGTTGCTCTATTTCAAAATGCATTTTAAGTTCGACAAATTCACGGATGAGATCTCGCAGCGCACGCTCGATAACTTCATCAAGTCGTGGGACCCCGGGAAACTCTATTTCTACCAGTCGGACGTCGACGAGTTTAACAAGAAATACGCGACCAAGCTCGACGACATGATCGGCCGCGACATGGATTGCTCCGCGATCGACGAGATCATGAACCGCTACGCGCAGCGCTTCGCCGAACGCAACAAGTACGTGCAGAAGGCGATCGGCGACAAGCAGGACTTCACGATCGAGGAATACCTCAACGTCGACCGCAAGAACATGACTTATCCGAAGACGGTCGAGGAAGTGAACGAGCGCTGGCGCAAGCACATCAAGTTCCAGCTCCTGACCCTCAAGTCGAGCGTCGACAACAACCTCGACAAGGCCCGCGAGAAGATGCGCAAGCGTTATGAGCTCGCGACCAAACGCCACAACGATCTGACCAAGGACAAAGTCTACGGCGTGTTCCTCAACGCCTTCTCGACCGCTCTCGACCCCCACTCCTCCTACATGCCGGTCGAAGAGCTCGAGGACTTCCGCATCCGGACCCGCCTCTCGCTTGAAGGCATCGGCGCCAGCCTCCGTTCGGAAGACGGCTTCACTCTCGTCGCCAGCCTCGTTAAGGGCGGCGCGGCCGAGAAGAGCGGCCTCCTCAAGGTGAACGACAAGATCATCGCGGTGGCCCAGGACAACGGCGAGCCGGTCGACGTGATCGACATGGATCTCCAGGACGTCGTGAAGAAGATCCGCGGCGCGCGCGGCACGACCGTGAAACTCACGGTCATGCGCCAGGACGCTTCCGAAACCAAGAAGATCGTGGTTCCCATCGTTCGTGAGAAGATCCAGCTGGTCGACTCGCAGGCGTCTTCGCACGTCATCGACGTGGACGTCCAGGAAGGCGGCAAACCCAAGCATATGAAGGTCGGCCTCATCACGCTGCCTTCGTTCTATATCGACTTCGAAGGCCGCCAGAAACGTTTGAACAACTACCGTTCGTCGTCCCGCGATACTCGCGAGCAGCTCAAGGCGCTCCAGGATAAGGGCGTGGACGCGGTTATCCTCGACCTTCGCAGCAACGGCGGCGGCGGCCTCGACGAATCGATCAGCACCGCCGGCCTCTTCTTCGGCGCGGGCCCTGTCGTGCAAGTCAAGGCGAGCAACGGCGAGACCGAGACTTACTTCGATCCTGACGAGGGCACGGCCTACGACGGCCCGCTGCTCGTGATGATCAACCGTCATTCGGCGAGCGCGAGCGAGATCTTCGCGGGCGCGATCCAGGATTACCAACGCGGCCTCATCGTCGGCGACACCCATACCTTCGGCAAGGGCACGGTGCAGAACCTGAACGACCTCGCTCCCAAGCTGGGTGCGGTGAAGGTGACGGTGAACCAGTTCTACCGCGCTTCGGGCGCTTCGACCCAGCTTAAGGGCGTGGCTTCCGATATCGTCCTGCCGAGCATCATCGACGAGCTCGAAGTCGGCGAGAAATACTACGACTACGCTCTTCCCTATGAAGAGATCAAGACGGCGAAGTACACCAAGTTCAACCTCGTGAAACCTTATCTCACGGAGCTGAAGACGCGTTCGGACGCTCGCGTGGCGAAGGACACGGACTTCGGCAAGATCCGCGACGAGATCGGCAAGTACCGCAAGAACAAGGACGAGCGGAACCGGGTCTCGCTGAAAGAGAAGAAGGACGATAAGAAGGATAAGGATACCGATCCGGAAGATGCGGTGAACGATTCGCCCGAGTTCAACCTGAAGGATGACGCTTACCTCCAGGAAACCGTGCGCATCGCGGCCGACTACGCTCAGCTCATCGGCAAGAAGAAGCTCGACAAGGGCACTCCCGTCCTCCCGGCCCTGCTCGTGAAGGACGTGAAAAAGGATAAGAAATCCGCGGCCGCCGAGAAAAAAGATACCGGTAAAGCCGTGACCAAGGAAAAAGAGCCTGCGCACGCGGCGACGCCGCAATAGGTTCAAATTACTCATGATGAAGAGAGCCCCTGATCCTCGTGATCGGGGGTTTTTCTTTTGAAGGGTCTGATTGGCCAGTCAGCCTACATAAGGAGATTGATTGACCTTATCGAAACTGGTAATTCAGGGCGGCGTCGGGAATGCTTCCCGAACCCTGAAAGGAACCAGACATGAAAATCATCCTTGCTAGCCTCGCTCTCCTCGTCGCTACCGCTTCCTTCGCGCAAGAAAAAGGCGCGGCCATCAAAACCCTCAAAGTCAGCTTCCAAGACCTTCAAGACGGCCACAACACTCAAGTCACGATCGAAGGCACCGTAGTCGGCCTCAAATGCCAAGAAGCTTTCACCAAGCCTGTCGTCAAACTCATCGAAGAAGATGAAGATATGTACGTCTACGGCGTTGAATTCACGGCCAAGATCCCCGGCGCCGTCTCGCGCCTCGTTTGCACCGACACGAAAACGACCGTCGATCGCGCTTTCAAGCAGACTTTCACCTGGGACACCGACTACAGCCTTTATAATTCCTTCCTCGACGGCACGGACCTCCTGCCGCAAGACGACAACGGCGTTCCATCCAGCTTCCAGGCCATGAAAGACGCTGCCGTCTGCGGTCATGCGACTATCCCGGCCCTCGCTTCGGGACACTTCGGCGTCGGCCCCGTGATGCCGGAAGTCTGCGTATTCGAAACTTCCGCCCCGTGATTTTATCTGTTAGAAACGGTTCATCGAACCTCAGACCAAGGATCCAAACCATGAAAACGATTTCAGCCCTGGTTTTTATAGCAGCTGCCGGCCTTTCGACCCTCGCGGCGGCGAAGCCGGCCCAGCCGCTCGCTCTCGCGAAGACGTCTGGCGGTTTCTGCGCGAACCAATGCCCGGTCACGACCGTCATCATCCAGGATAACGGCGCCGTCATCGCTCGTACGGAAATCACCGTTCCTACGCCGAGCGTCACCCAAGTCCAGATCGCGACCCTCGGGAAGACGGTCATCAGCAAAGTGAAGAAGGACATCGCCGCGATCAACCAGGAGTCGCTCGTCGATTCCCAGGCGGACGCCCCTTCGTGCGCGGACGTGCCGGATAAATCCTTCGTCGTCATCAAAGGCGCGGACTCGATCGAGATCGGCCGCGAGGTGAACTGCCACTCGTACTTCCTCGAGAGCTACACCGGCTCGGAGCTCATCAACGTGTTGAAGAGCTTCCAGGAGATCTACAACTACAGCCGCTTCTGAGAATACTCACCGATGCGCTGACTGCTGCCCGGCATAGATCATCAGGAAGACGATCATGAGGGCGAGCAGGGCCAGCACGAAGAAGGCGATCTTCCACACGCTGTAGGGAGCATCGCCTTCGACTTCCCCCGTCTGCCCGTTCACCAGGAATTGATAGGTCTTATCGCGGTAACGATAGCCCGCGATCCAGATCGGCAGGAGCACGTGCTTAAAACGCGTCTCCGAGAAGGTGTTCGACACGTTCAGGGACATGAAGGTGTCGCCCGGAACGTCACGCCCGCAGCGATCGTACTGCGACTGCTCGATCTCGCGAACGGCCTGCTGCCAGGCCGGCTTGAGGTCGAGCTGATATTCCTCGGCCCGCCACCCGGCGAGGTAGGAGGGATCGTAGGGGTTCAGCTGATGGGTATCGAAGCTGTCCAGCTTCGCCGCGAGCTTGAGCGGCAATCCCCTCGACGCGCATATCAAGTGATCATCGTAGATATCGTGCCGCGAACCGGCCGCAGGGAACCAACGGGTGTGCCTGACCTCGCGCGTGCGGGTCTCGGTGCGGCCGTCGACTTCCTCGGTGTAGGTTTCCGTCGTGTAGTAGTATTCACCGGCCATCGCCCACCATTCCGAGTCCAGGGTCGCGTCGAAGACCCAATAGGGGATGTAGACGCCCTGTATCAGCGAAACGGAGGCCAGGCGCTTTAAATCGTTCGGCCGGAACCAGAGCGACCTCAGCCATTGGGCGAAGTACTGCTGCGCGACGTCTTTCGTCTTCTGGAAGGGGACCAGCGATTCAGGGCGGAGCGTCTGCCGCATGGATTCGACTTCGAGCACGGCCGAGGAGCCGCAGAACGTGCACGTGCGCGCGGTCTCGTTGGCACCGAAGGAGATGATCGCACCACAGCTCTGGCAGGACGAGCTCTTGGTCGGCAGACCGAAGCCGCGCGGCACGGCTTCGCTCAGGCCTTTCTCGAGGTCGTATTCGACGATCGAAGCCGAGTCGCCCTGCTGCGTTATCTCACTCGTCGCTCCGCAGGAGACGCAATGCAGGCGGCCGGTCTTCGCATCGAATTGGAGCTGACCTCCGCACTGCGGACAACTGAAACGCCTCGCCTTCGCGTTCGTCTCCGCAAACGATGCATCCTGGGAAGAGGCGTCCTGCATAAAGCGTCCTGTCTCGAAATTGATCCACAAGTTCGAGATCATACAGCGCTTAAAGTCCGGAGCAAGCCAAAAAAATAAGGTGTTAGAGAAGGTTCATTGAAGAGGGTCAATGATCGAGCTCGGCCTTCGTTTCGTCTTGGGACCAGGCACGAAAGCCGGAAATGAATGTGTACGGGTCCATGGCCTTAATTTGAGCGTTGAGGACCGACTCGGGCTGACGTCCCATTCGTCGGTCAGCTCAAGATCATCCTCATCGATGTCGATCACTTCCACAGCCGATAAACGATCGATGAATCTTTCAAAGTACATGATGTCGGAATGAGACAGTCCCGGCGCGTGTCTGGATTCAGTGTCCAAGGCTTATCCCTCCGCGCCCGTAGGAAGGAGGATCGCTAGCAGGGAAGCTGTCTTCGATCATGATATCGAGCCTGTCATCGTTGATGCTCTTATTGGCTTCTTCCAGCCTGTGATTACGAACTTTTCTGTAGATGCGGTAACCGATAAAGGCCAACACGGCAGCGTCTGCGGCTATTCTGAGCGTACGGAGTTGATTCGAATTCATGGGGTTAGTCCTCTCTCAATGACCTTCCATGATATTTGCAAGGCTTATGCCCTAACGCCTCGACCCGTGTGTGGACCGAGGCGCCAGGGCTAGACGATGAACGAATCCAAGCGAGGAAGTTTTATGGAACGCATGACGTTGGGCGAGCTCCGTTCTCTTGATGACGATACTCTTATTTCATGGCTAGAATTTCTGACTCGGTTTCATGCCGAAGACATTGGCCTCCATCTGGATGCCTATGGTAATTTGCAGTTCGGCGATCGCCGCCCGCGCCTCGAGGAAGTCGAAGACGAGCTCGTGCGCAGAGGGCTCGACAGCCGTCCCGATTTCTTAAAAGCGAGGTCAACCGCCCGTGAAAGCGATCCTAACCAAAGCGCCTGGTGATAGCCGCGTCCTCGAAGTGAAGAACGTCCCTGATCCTGAGCCGCAGAGCGATGAGGTCCTGATCCAGGTCGCCGCCTCGGGCGTGAACGGCGCCGACCTCATGCAGCGCCGCGGCTTTTATCCCCCTCCTCCCGGAACCTCGGACATCATAGGGCTCGAAGTATCCGGCAAGATCGTGGCCTTAGGGTCCGCGGTCGACCCTCAACTCTGGCCCCTGGGGACCCGCGTGATGGCGCTGCTCTCGGGCGGCGGTTATGCGGAAAAGGTCGCGGTGCGCTCCGACCAGATCATGCGTGTCCCCGAGAGCGTGGAGCTCGTCGCGGCCGGCGGCATCAGCGAAGTGTTCCTGACCGCTTATCTCGAATTGATCTGGCTCGGCAAACTCACGACGGGACAAAAGCTGCTCATCCAGGCCGGCGCGAGCGGGGTCGGAACCGCCGCGATACAGATTGCCAAGGCCCGAGGGGCGAAGGTTTGGGTGACGGCGAGCTCGGCCGAAAAAATCGCCTTCTGCCAGAAGCTCGGCGCCGATTTCGGCATTAACTACAAAACCGAAAACTTCGTCGAAGCTGTTAAAAATTCTACGAACGGCCAGGGCGTGGACGTCATCCTCGACCTGGTGGGCGCAGCGAATTTCCCGCAAAACCTCTCGGCCCTCGCCACCGAAGGCAAACTCCTCCTGGTCGGCCTCGGCAGCGGCGCCAAGAGCGAGATAGACCTGCGGCTCGTGCTCGGCAAACGGCTGCAGATCATCGGCAGTACGCTGCGTTCGCGAAGCTTGAATGAGAAAGCGCGTTTAATCGCTGAGTTTTGGCAAGACGGCGAGGGTAAATTCCGCTCCGGCGCGTACCGTCCGGTCATCGATAAGGTCTTTCATTTTAGTGAAGCCGCGAAGGCCCATGACTATATGGAAAGCCGGGCAAACAAGGGGAAAATCCTCCTTCAATGGCCGTGATATTGCATAGGGTCTCCCCGTTGTGAAACGGTAACTCTCCCTTTGCAAGGACTGTATATGAAAACGGCGCATGGCGTTTCGTTGGCAATGCTCTTCACCCTTTCCTATAGCCTCACGGCGTGTAAAGACGATTCTAAATCCAAGGACAAACTCAAGAAAGAGAATGCGGCGCTCGCGGCCCAGAACGCGGCGCTGCAGAATCAGGTCGACCAAGCGAACCAAGCGCAGCAGCAGCTCCAGGGGCAAGCCTCCGCAGCCATGACCGCCGATGACCTCAAAGCCGAGATCCAGAAGCTGCAAGCCGCGATCGCCGATAAGGAAGCGGCGCTCGCGGACGAGCAGAAGCAGATCGAGGACCTCAAGGCCAGCGCCGATGCCAACGACCAGGCATCAGCCCAGCAAATCCAAAAATTGCAGGATCAAATCACGACGGATCAGGCCGCGCTCGACGAGCAGAAGAGCCTCGTGGCGACCCTCCAGATCGCGGCGGATCAGAAAACGCAGGACCTCGCCGCGCTCTTCCAGGCATCGATGACCCCTTACGCCGGGGTGTGGCTGCTCGATCCCAAACCCGACCTGGCGTTCGGCACCTGCAATTACATGATCCGTTTCGATGCCGAAGCCGGGGATATCTATCGCGCCGCGATCTGCGACGACGGGAAGATCCAGGCCGGAGTGCAGAGCGTCAGCGGTTTCGCGGCCAACAACGGCGCCGGCTGGAACGGGACCGTGGGTTTCGCGATGCAGGGCGCCGAGAAGCTGTCGAGCTGCGGTTCCACCGCGAGTTACCTCGGCAGCGGGACGTCCTACGGCTTCGACCACAGCGTCGATACCGCGACGGCGGCGAGCGAGGCAGCCCTCTTCCTCAGCTCGAACATGGGCGACGACGTGAAGAGCTTCCAGAGCGGTTCGTC
>JASLCY010000152.1 GCA_030151925.1 Oligoflexus sp. | reverse complement strand
GGCCCATCGCGGCCTGGAAAGCGCGCCGCGTGCTCAAGAACCTCGCGAACATCCTCGCCATCGAGCTGCTCGCGGCGTGCCAGGGGCTCGACCTGCTCAAACCCTTGGTACCGAACCCGACGCTGAAGAAGGTCTACGATACGATCCGCCGCATGTCGCCGGGCATGGAAGTCGACCGTTCGCTGCACGAAGATATTTTGCAAGTCGCCGACTGGCTCCTGGCCGGTGAACTCGGTAAACTTGTAGGAGCTAAGTAAAAAAGGAAACACCATGCGTAAACTCATCACTCTCGGTTATCTCGCGGTCCTCGGTTTCAGCGCGCTGACCGTTCGCGCCGAGGAGCCTCTCAAAGAGGACGTCGAACGCGTCTCGGGCGTTTACAAGGTTGCGAAGATCGAGAAGAGGCCCGGGAACGAATACGACATCCAGTTCGATGCGCAGGCGAAAGATGGGGTCCACGATACTTTGGTCTTGAAGTCCGATGGCCTGAATGTGAAGCTCGGGGAAGGCCAGGTCATCAAACTCTCGGCGGAAGTCGTAAAAAGCTCGACGAAGCAGCAGGAGATCACGCAGGTGCTCCTGTTCCTGCCGTCCGAGAACTACGGCCTGACCCCGATCTGGATGCTTTCCAAGGTCCACGAGACCCATGAGATGCGCGGCGCCCGTTACCTCGAGATGCATGCGCCTCAGGCGGATTACCAGGTCCTCTAAACCACCTACTCTGTGGGGGAAGACTTTTGTATCATCGTCCCGCAGATCACGAAGCGGCCCCGGAGCCGGCGCCAGCGCTCCTGCCGCCGGTCCAGCAGCCTCGGGGCCTTGATTTCCTCCTCAATACCTGGTCGGGCCGCATCGTGGCCCTCAACTTCATCGTCTTCATCCTCGAGGTGCTGAAGAGCCCCCAGGCCTCCATCAACTCCATATCGGTCGACACCCTGCTCAGCTTCGGCGCGAAGGAACCGGTGCTCCTCGCGCTCGGCGAGTACTGGCGGCTCTTTACACCCATGTTCCTGCACGGGAACCTGCTCCACATCCTCTTCAACAACTGGGCGCTCTACGCGGTCGCGTATCAGGTCGAGGCCCTGCTCGGCGCGCGGCGCTTCCTGCTGCTCTATTTCCTCGCCGGCATCGGCGGCAACATCCTCAGCGCTCTCCTCAGCCTCAACCTCAGCGTGGGAGCCTCGGGCGCGTTGTTCGGTTTGTTCGGGTGCGCCTTGTACTTCGAGCGGCTGATCCAGAAGCGGGTGAAAGAGGTCACGGGATTCAAGCCGAAGACCGGCGCCTACAGCGTGATGGTCATCGCCAATATCGCGTTCGGCTTCATGGTTCCGCAGGTCGATAACTCCGCGCATATCGGGGGGCTCATCGTCGGGCTTCTCTTCGGCTACGTCCTTCTGCGAGCGACGCCAAATCGTCTGTTAGCGCCCCAACTTACACGAGCGCGAATCGTCGGAGCCTTAGGCGGACTTTTGTTCGTTGTCATGGCAGTCATCAGTGCTACGCCAAAGTATGTAGAATGGCATCTGACACGTGCTATGGACGCAGCTGAAGTTCCCGCGGAAAAATATTTCTACCTGAATCGCCTTATTCAGCTCGATTCCTCCGATCATTCGCGCCTTTGGACTCATTTTCGATTGGCACTGATGCTTAATGATTTTACAAGTGCAGAGCGGGATTTTAAGCTCCTGTCTCAGGACGGGGATTTTCAGCCACAGTTGCAAAAGCTCGAGGACGAGCTGGCGACTCAGAACGACCCCGTTGCAAGCCAATGGCTTCGCATGCGAAAATCAAATTCACGAAACTAAGTGTGACTGACCTGGCAGGGCCAGCAGTTTTTGATAATCTACGAGCCTAGCGAGTACCAAGAATATGAAACCAGCAGAACTCCATTACGAAGGCAAAACGCTCGAACTTCCCGTCACGGAAGGCAGCGAGCACGAGCGTGGCATCGATATCAATAAACTGCGCGACGCCACCGGCCTGGTGACCGTCGACAACGGCTTCATGAACACCGCCGCGACCTCATCGGCCGTGACCTTCCTCGACGGCGAGAAGGGCATCCTCCGTTATCGCGGTTATCCGATCGAGGAACTGGCTGAGAAGTCATCCTTCGTCGAGGTTTCCTATCTCTTGGTCTACGGTGAGCTGCCCACCGCCGAGCGCCTGAAGTGGTTCGAGAGTCAACTCGCGAAGCACTCCGAGACCAAGGAAGGCATCAAAAACATCATCAAGGCCTTCCCGAAGGACGCGCACCCCATGGCGGTCCTCTCGGCGGCGGTCGTCGGCCTCTCGGGCTTCCACACCGATTACCTCGACCAGGACCTGGACGAGAAGCAAAAGGACGAAGTCATCGCCCAGCTCATGGCGCAGGTGAAGAACATCGCCGCTTATCAATACCGCGCGAGCCAGGGCAAGGACCTGATCGATGCGCAGCCGAAGAAATTCGACTACGTCTCCGACTTCCTCAACCAGATGTACGGGAAAGAAGCGGATCCTGAAGTGGTGAAGGCCCTGAACATCCTCCTCATCCTCCACGCCGACCACGAGCAGAACTGCTCGACTTCGACCGTCCGCCTCGTCGGTTCGTCGAAAGCGAACCTCTACGCCTCGATCTCGGCCGGCATCGACGCCCTCTGGGGCCCGCTCCACGGCGGCGCGAACCAGGCTGTGATCGAGATGCTGCAAGAGATCCAAGCGGACGGCGGCGGCTATAAGAAGTTCGTCCTGAAGGCGAAGAACAAGGACGACAACTTCCGCCTCATGGGATTCGGCCACCGCGTGTACAAGAACTTCGACCCGCGCGCGAAGATCATCAAAAAAGCCTGCGACACCATCCTCGACAAACTGAAGATCAAGGACCCTCTCCTCGACATCGCCAAGGGCCTCGAAGAGGAAGCCCTGAAAGATCCGTATTTCGTCGAGCGTAAACTCTACCCGAACGTCGACTTCTACTCGGGCATCATCTACAAGGCGCTCAACATCCCCGTGAATATGTTCACCGTGATGTTCGCGCTGGGCCGCCTGCCCGGTTGGAACGCGCAATGGAAGGAAATGGTCGAGACGCCGAGCACCAAGATCGGCCGCCCTCGCCAGATCTATACGGGCGCTACCGAACGCCACTACGTGGACGTCAAGAACCGCAAATAAGCGTCCTTCAGTTCAAAAAGCGCAGGCGATCCCAATCCGGGGTCGCCTTTTTTCATGCGGATTTGAGCGTGCGGATGATGCGGACCTTGCGCTGCCAATCGGCTTGGTAGGTCTCCTGCAGCAGCGGGAGCACGCGGCCCTGGATCGATCGCGAGGCATGGGTGTGCGGGAGGAGCCTGTGCCAGTACTTGGCCGCGTAGTGGGCGGCCTCCTCGTAATGCGGCTCGGGCGCCGTGAGCTGCGCCTGCTCGAAGATCCTGTGGTGCAGGAGGCGGAAGCACGGCACCTGCCTCTGCTCGCTCATCAAGAGGCCTGAGAGCAGGAGTTTGTCGACTTCGCCTTGCCACTCGAGCTCAAGCTGGCTGACGCTGCGGCCGTCGGCGGCGCGCTGCAGGAGCAGGTGGAAGTGGGAGAGCTCCTCGATCAACGCGCAGTAGGCGTCGAGGTTGTGCTCGTTGAGCTCGACCTTGGGATCGTGGCGCGTGAGGATAGCCTGCAGGGCTTCCTCCAGATAAAGCCCGATCTCCAGTTCATCATCTTTCTGGGTGAGGAAGACGGCGGCGCGGGGAGGTTTGGCCCCGTTCTGGGCCACGAGCTGCTCGGCGGGCATGAGAAAGCCGCTCGCGCTCATGGGCAGGGTGAAACGGTAGAGAGCGGCGAGGCGCTCCTCGACGGCCTCGATGAGCGCCTTCATGAGCAGATCTTCGGATTGAAATGAACGGGCTGCAGGCCGCGCTCCTCAAGGATCTTCCTGAGCTTCACCGATTGCGTGTTCTGCCATTTGATGTAGGTGTCGAGGAGATCGTCGTTTCGTGAGACGAGGAGCGTCTCGGCGACCTCCGTGATCAACGCGACGAGGGTTTTGAACTCCTGCGCGAGGGTCGCGTACATTCTCGAGAAGTGGCTGTCGTTCCTATAGGACTTCATGAGGTGCGCGGTGTGCCCGTAAGCGACGCTGCCCATATCGATGTAATAGCTCACGTCCACGGCCTTGCGTTTGAAGCAGTCCTGGAAGTAGCCCGAGACGTAGAGGCTGGTATCGCCGAGGCGCTTCAAGACCTTGATCTGGTGGTCGGGCGAGGATTCCAGGGCCTTCTTCATCAGGATCGCCAGAGGAGTGTCGAGGACGTTCTCACTGTCGATGGCGAGCCTTGAAGGATCGATGAATTCGCAGAGAAGGTTCACAAGGTAGAATTCGATGTCCTGATCGAGCTCCAGCTCTAAAGCCTTGGCTGCATCAGAGACCTGGGTTCTGAAGAAATCTTGAGGACTTAGGAGTGTTAGTGTGCTCATGACTCGCTCGCATCCTAGGTACTGGCGTGACCCTCTTATTCCAGTATACACCAATTAACTGGCTTATCGGCCAATATCCCCGGGAGCTTAAGCCCGGTTTGACGAACAGCGAAGTTAAGGCTAAATTTCCAAAGAACACCCGACATTCATGCGGGACGCTAGAGGGGACGCCGGTGCCGAGCGACGACAAAAGTCAGAATCCTAAGGAAAAATCATGGGATAAGCTCGGTCTCGAGGAGATCGTCCATATCACGAACAAAGTCGGCCTCGCCTACGTCGACGCCAAGAAAAAGGCCGAGCACCTCGAGCTGATGAAGTCGATCGTGAAAGCGCAGATTTCCCTGAGGCTCGATGACGATAAGATGAGCGAAGCCAAACTCAAGCGCCTGACCGAGACCGATCCGGAATACCTGAGTTTTCTGGAGAAGCTGCTGGAAGCGAAACGCGAATGCGATAAGCTGAAGGTCCGCTACGATTCCTACAAGAACCTCTTCGATGCCCGAAGAAGCCTCCTGAGTTTCCAGAAAGAAGAGATGAAGCTGCTCTGAGCGGAAGGGCCGGGGCGGCGATCAAAGCTGTTCGTCGCCGTCGCCGCGAGAGGAGACGCCGCGCTTGGCGTCGATCTTCTTCTTCGCTTCGAGGAGCTGAGGGCGGATCTCCGCAAGCTCTTGCTGGAAGCCGGGATCATAGTAGGCCTCCTTGGAGAAGATGCGGTAGTAGGCGATCGATTTCTCGGGGTTCGTCTCTTTGTAAGCCTTGCCGAGCAGATAATAGGCTTCCACCATGTTCGGGCGGATCTTCACGGCGCGATCGAGGTAGGTGATCGCGGTCTCGCGGGTCTCGGGCTTCCTGTCGTCGAGCAGCTTCTTGCCGAGGCCGATCAACGCGCCGGGCAGCAGGGGCTGGTCTTGCAAAGCCTTGCGATAAGCCTGCTCCGCCGCTTCCTTCTCACCCATGGAATAGAGGATGTCGCCCTTCACGCTGTTGAGGAAGGGGATGTTATCGGCGTTGGTCGTGTTCTCCGTGCGGTTCAGGATCGCCATCGCCTTGTCGTTCAGGTTGATCTTGTTCAGGACGCGGGCCGTGATGATCGCGGCCTGGAAGTCGTTCGGCACGAGCTTCTTGAGTTCCTTCGCGCTGCGCAAGGCCTCCACGTAGTAGCGAATGCTGTAGAAGCTCCACGTCAGGGCCTTGAGGGCGGGGACGTTCTTGGGCTCCGCTTCGAGCGCGCGTTTGTAGTGATAGATGGCATCGCCGTAATGCGCTTGCATGCGCAGGGCTTCGCCATAGTAGAAGTTCAGGTCGTAATTGTTGGGGAAGTAGGTGAAGGCCTTGTCGAGGTACTGCAGGGCCTTCTTGTAAGCGCCCATCTTCACGTAGATGATGCCCACGGTGCGGTTGGCGCTCGGGTCTTCGGGATGCTTGTCGAAGAATTGGTCGAAGGTCGCGAGCGCCTCGCGGTAGAGGCCGTCGCGCGCGTACTGGTTGCCTTGCTCGAGGAGCCTTGCGCTCTCCTTGCGTTCCGCCGCCGCAGCTCCGCGCGTTTCAGAGGCCGAATTCGGTTCAGCGCTCCGATGCGTGGTCGCGCAGGAGATCGCCACGAGCGGCAGCAGCCCTGCGAGGATAAGCGTGTAAGGCGTTAGACGGCGCACCATGCGCGAAGCTCCCCTATCATCTTTTGCTTGCTACCATTGTAGCTCGAGCTTGGGTTTTGTCGAAGATCACCGGAAGGGACGAGTCCTACCCAGTGGTCATCGAATCAAATAGAATTCCTCGAAGAGGGACCAGCACTTGTCATCCCGCGAATAGAACGAGAGGATGATCTCGCGGCTGTCCCAATCCTTGTAATTGGCGAAGTTATAGGTGTAGTAACGAAGCTTCATGGCTCCCGATTCGCCGCTCACGAGGTTATCCGGAACCGGCATGAATTCATCGAGATAATAGCATTCGTTAGCGGAATTCCGAATGTAAGGGACCTGCACCGGAACTCGACCCTCGAGCTTGACGACCGATTGGCAGGCCTCCGCCGAAAGGCAGAGCGCCAGCACGAAAAGTTTTTGGTGGGCCTTCGATAATCGCATACAATGATTCCCATACAACCTGTAAGATTTATCGTCCCGGCTCCAGAATACTTAAGCTCAGTGTGAGGCTTTGCATGCACCGTAATTGCTTAAAAATAGCGAGTTTGGTAATCATTTCGGGATGTGCGAGCTGGACCAAGCCTGACGTGAAATCAGACTGGAGCGCGCTTTCCGAGGCGGACGGCATGGATTGCCGCGAGCTGCCTCTGCTTCCCGAGGATCTCAGGATCGATCGCGTGCATATCCTGCCTTCGACCGGCCCGACTTTGCTGCTCGAGATAAGCTCTCGGAAAGGCGTGAAGAACTTCTATCATTTGGCTTTTCGCAAAGAGTCCGATCTCAAAGCGGGCAACCTCGTGAAGCTGCCGGTGAGCCAGGACGCGGTTTTCCTCGGCGGCGGCGTAGCGGGGCAGAAGACGGTCTTCGTCGTTCATACGAAAATCAAGGACAATCCCTTCATCCAGGTCAGGGACCTGGCGAGCAACGTGGTCGTGGCCCAGTTCCCGAGCAAGATCAAGGGCGCCTTCGATCTCGGCCCCTGGCAGATCGAGGGCGATAAGCTCTATACCATGGTCCGGGAAGAGAAGAACGAGGAGGCGAACGACGATCAAGTCTACCAGGAGCTTGAAATCCCGTTCGCTCCCGGGCAGCAGGTCCGTTACCTCACGACCCAGGTGGTCGGCAATCAGGTGAAGACCTTCGGCGACAACCAGGGCAAACGCTGGGTCATGAACCTCGACCGCGGCGTATCCAGCAAGGTGAAGGAGCCGCGCTTCCGCATGCGGCCGTGGATGACGGGCAAGAAGGATGCGGGCGCGATCGAGCTGGATGAAAAGGGACCGATCGAAAGCTGGGACTTCCATGAGAACGACGGAGCCCTCACGCTCGCTTTCGTGAAGGGCGATAGCCTCCTCTGGGAGAATACCGCGCTCGTCGCCCTGAGCCTGCCCAAGGCCGAACCCTTCCAGAAGATGGCGGAGGCGAACCTCGCCTTAACGCGGGTGCACGCAGCCCAGCCCCTGGTCTCCTCGAACAACAAGGACACCTTCGTCTTCCTCCCGCAGTGGCTCGATCATGAGATCTCCGTGGGCCGCTATCGGGTGAACGGCTCCGAGCTCGCGCCGCAGGGCTTTCTCGGGATCTTCAAGGAAGGCACGACCTTCGAGGACAGCTTCTACCACGACCCTTCCGAGAAGTTCTACCTCCTCTCGCGTTTCAACGGCGGTCCGACCCCGAAGTACAGCCTCTGCGAAGTCGACTAAGGAGAGCGTATGATCCTCTGGGTGCTGGAAAAGCCGAGAAAGCATGAAAGGTCCATGGCCGGCCTCCTGCAAGGCGATTTCGCGGTCCGGGCCTTCGCCTCGGTCCGCAACTTCCTCAAGCTCGGGGCGCTGAGCGCGGCCGTTCCGCAGGCGATCGTGATCCATGCCGACGATTTCCTCGACGATCTCGACAATCTCGAGAAGCTGATCGGGATCCATTGGCCCAAGGCCGAGATCGTGGTCGTCGGGGACGCCGCCGGAGACGGGCTCGATAGGGCCGTGCATGTCCCGGACGATCAATACCCCGAGCTGCCGTTCATCATGCAGCGGCTCTTGCACGTCGCCGACGAAGGCGATCCGTCTCATATCGAACTGGGCGATCTCAGGCTGGATCTCGAAGCGAACAGGCTGCAGGTCCTGCCGCACGGCGAATGGCAGCATCTCACGCTGAAGGAGGCGCAGATCCTCAGGCACCTCATAAGGTTCCAAGACCGTTATCTGAGCCACGAGGATCTGTGCAATGAGATCTGGAAGGATGTGAAGGTCTCGCCGAAGAGCGTCTCGTCGCATATCTCGCGCCTGCGGCGGAGCCTCGCCCCCTCGCATTACGCGATCGAGAGCATCTACGGCGGCGGTTACCGCCTGGTGCATCAGGCTTCGGAGGGCTGAGCCTTCGGTTCGGCGAGGGCCTCGAGCTTGGTCTTCCACGTGCTCTTCTTATAGAACTTCCCGCGGAAATTCCTCTCCTTCGGATTATCGACCAGAAAGCCCCGGCCCCGCTCGTCGTCCACGAAATCGATCGTCGATCCCTTGCAGAAGATGAAGGCGCGCGAGTCGACGATGCAATGCAGGCCGTCGATCATGAAGTGCAGGTCGTCGGCCTCCGCCGCATCGAAATTCACGCCGTAATAAAAACCGTCGCAACCCTTGCCCTCGATGTAGAGGCGCATCGGGAGCCCTTTATAGCGCTCTTCCTGGTCCAGGAGTGCCAAGGCTTCCGCATGCGCGCGCGGCGTGAGGAAAAGGCCTTCGTGATTCGGGTCGGAGAGAGGATTCATTTTTATGCTCTCGATTCTTGCGAAGTCGTCGTGAGTGCAGTCCGCCACTTCTTCGGTGGCTGTGGCGAGCCTAAAGGATGCGCCCCGTTTTCGCAAGGTCGCCCGAGGTTTCCCTAGGAAAGTCCATGGAATGCCCTTAGAGTGAAGGCACGCATCAACACGCAGGAGTTGCCTTTGACATCCATTTGGATCAGCCACAGGGGATATTGCGAATCGGCAACCGAAAACACCCGCGCAGCCTTCGATGCTGCGACCAAACTTGGTTTCGAGCACCTGGAAACCGATCTGCGCACGACCGCCGACGGGCACATCGTCCTCCACCATGATCCCGACCTTAAGCAGACCTGCGGAGTCGAGCGCGTCATCGCCGACAGCTCGCTCGAAGAGCTGAAAGCCGTGAAAACGCTAGGCGGCCAACCTCTCATGACCCTCGCCGAGCTGCTTCGCGATTATGAGACCTATAACTGGACCTTCGATATCAAGCCGGAAACCGAAGTCGAGACGCTGCATGAGCTCGCTCGATGGATCAGGGGTTCACGCACGCAGGCCTGGTTTGAGCGGCGCGTGCGTTTCCTAACGTGGTCGAAGCGCGGGGAAGGCCT
>JASLCY010000117.1 GCA_030151925.1 Oligoflexus sp. | reverse complement strand
AGGCCTTCGATCGTAAGGCTCATATCATGCTCCTTCCATCGTACAACTCAGCAACTTGGGGAAGTCTAGTTGCGAAAAGTCGCCGATGTCAAGCAGCAGACAGAGCCTTAACGTGATTTCGAAGTAATGTAGTTTTATTCCAAGATGCGGGCTTTCAATAGCCCATATCCACCAATTCCCAGGCTATTTTCTTGTAAAATTTCACGTGATCGAAACGCTTCGCCGTTTTGCCGAACAGTTGTCCGATGAGATTCGCGTGGTCGGCGCTGAAGATGCCGCGGAACCGGCCCCAGATCGCGGATTGCTCTGGTACCAAACCGTCGTTTCTTTCGCCGAGCTTAAAGGCCGGCAAGAACGGCACGAAGATGACGTCGAGCACGTCCCCGGTCTTGAAACCCGCGACGCTGCTCACTCCGGCATAAGATTGGTAGTAGATGTTCGGGCTATCGGGGTACGAGGGGTTGAACTCATTCTCCACGTAATCGACGGAGAGGCTGCGGAGGTTCTCGCTCAGGTTCATGTCGCTCGGCTTGTACTGGCCCTTGCCGAGGATCGCGCAGGCGACGAATTCGAAGGCCTTGTAGAGCGGGTTCTTGGTCCCGAACACGTTGAAGACCAGTTCCGACACCGGCGTCCCATGGTTGGGCGTGCCGATCATCGTCAGCGATGCGACCTTGTCCTCATAGCCGTGGCCGATGAGCCAGCGGGCATCGAGGCCGCCCATCGAGTGCGCGATGAGATTGAGTTTCGGCGCGCCGGTCTCTTTCAGGATCTGATCCAGCAACGGCGCCAGCTGTTTCGCCCGCGTCTCGACCGAAGCGACCGGGTTCACCTGCGGAGCGTAGACGACGAAGCCTTCTTCCTGCAGGGCCTTACGAATATGATAGAAGTAGTCGAGGAAGAACACCTGGTCCCAGCCGAGGAAGCCGTGCAGGAGGACGATAGGGTATTTGGTTTTATTCTGCGGCTGCGTGCCGAGATAGATATCCGTGCTGGTGTCCTCGACGTCGCTATCGATCGAGAGCCAACCCCGGTTGGAAGGATTGTCGATCTCTTCCTGGGTTACTTGAGGCGGGGCAATGCCAAATTCAGCATACTGCTGCGGCGTCAATTGCGTCGCGAAGAGCTGAGTGTTCATAAGTGTGAGTTGGGCGCACACGAATGAACAGAGCAGGATAAAACGCTTCATACGATCCCCTCTAGGCCAGCGTTCATTGTCTTTTTATCAAGACTGAGTAATGATCCTCCATAAGCTATACTTCTCCGAAGAGAGGCTGCCAAACAAAAAAAGAGGCACGAAAGCTCGTCGCGAGCCTGAAAAAACCGCCATTTCGTGAATATTAAAATTTAGAACCCTTGCGCTGCATGCTCTTCATTAAAATATTTAGCGTACAATTCTTTTCTTGGCGCCATGACTCTTTGATTTCATTCGAGTCTTTCGCCGAATAATTTTACGATGAGGAATGTAAACAAGACGTAAAGACGACCGGGAGCGACATTCGCATATTTTTTCCGACCTTTTGGAAGCTCGTCTTGAAAAATAATCCCTTGCAATTCTCTCGGATCATTCTTCAAATGTTTTGCTCCCTCCGTTTGAGATAGCCAGCGCATAAGGAACAAGGCGTGGAAGACAATTTCGAATTGGTGTTTTCCTCGCAAGAGAAGGCCGTGGTCGTCAGCGTGCTCCTGCCCGGCGAGACGGGCGACCGCCTCGAGGAAGAGGTGCAGGAGCTCGAATCGCTGCTCAAGACCCTCGGCGTGCAATCCGTCGGGCGCATCCTGCAAAAGCGTCAGAAACTCACTCCAAGCTGTTATATAGGTACGGGCAAGGTCCAGGACATCAAGGACCTCGCGACCGCGCGCGGCGCGAAACTGATCGTCTTCGACAAGAACCTCAGCGGCCCGCAGGTGCGAAACCTCGAAGAAATGACGGGTCTTGTCGTGCTCGATCGCACCGGCGTGATCCTCGAGATCTTCTCGCGCCACGCCCGCACCAATCAGGCGAAGACCCAGGTCGAGATCGCGAGGCTCGAATATCTGCTGCCGCGAATGACCGGCGCCTGGACGCATTTCCAAAGGCAGAGGGGCGGCGGGGCCCTGCAGCGGGGCATGGGCGAGAAGCAGATCGAGATCGACCGCCGCCGCGCGCGCGACCGCATCTCGCGCCTGCAGAAGCAGCTCGAACAGATCCGCAAGGAGAAGGCCACGCAGCGCAAGGCGCGTTCGAACGAGCTGCGCGTGGCCATCGTCGGTTATACCAACGGCGGGAAGACGACCCTCATGAAGGGCCTCACGAAATCGCAGGTCGCGCCGAAAGACGAGCTCTTCGCCACGCTCGACACCAGCGTAAAGACGATCGACCCGCGCACGCGGCCGAAGATCCTCCTCTCGGATACGGTCGGCTTCATCCGCAACCTGTCCCACTCCCTGGTCGAATCCTTCCGCACGACGCTCGAGGAAGTGGTGGAGGCCGACCTCCTCCTGCACGTCGTGGACGTGAGCTACAGCCGTTACGAAGACCACATCAAGGTCACCAACGGCGTGCTGGGCGATATCGGGGCCGGCGAGGTCCCGCAGCTCCTGATCTTCAACAAGGTCGACAGGCTGAACGACCCGATCCTGCCGCGCATCCTCCGGGCCGCTTATCCCGGCTGCGTGGTGATCTCGGCCGAATCGGAAAAAGACATACTCATGGTGCGCGATCGCATCTATAACTATTTCAGGCAGAACCTCGTCACCTTCCGCGTGGAGGTGCC
>JASLCY010000095.1 GCA_030151925.1 Oligoflexus sp. | reverse complement strand
AAATATGTAAAGCCCCTGGTCCGTAAGGATCGGGGGCTTTAACGTATTCAGCAAGGACCAAACGTCTGAGGCGGGTTACGAACTTGAAGAAGGGCGTCGTCATCAGCGTCGTGATCAAGGTCATCAGGATGAAAGCGCTGAAGAGAGTCGGAGTTAAAAGGCCGAGCTCCAGGCCAAGGTTCAGGACCACCAATTCCACCAATCCACGGGTATTCATCAGGAAACCAAGAGCCAGGGAATCGCGTTTGTCGATGCCTGTGGCCATGGCGCTGACCGTACTCGAAACCACCTTGCCGGCAATAGCGACCACAGTAATCAGAGCCGCCAGGCCCAAGCCCTCGCCATGAGCGATAAGGGAGAAATCCGTCTTCATGCCTGAATAGGCGAAGAATATCGGCAAAAAGAGAGTCGTCGTGAGCAGCTCGAGTTTCACGAGCAGGGATTTCGCCATCCTATTCTCGGCAGGGACCAAGACGCCGAGCAGGAAAGCCCCGAAAAGAGCGTGGATGCCGATGGCCTCGGTCGCCAACGCTGAAAGGAGCAAAAGACCGATCAAAACGGCAAAGAGCTCCGAGCTCAGCTCCTTCTCTCCGACCTTCTCACTGATCTTTTTCAGCAGCGGACGGACTGCGAGAAGCATGACCGCAACGAAGAGCAGGCTCAGTCCGAGAATCTTACCGGCCTGGCTCAGATCCTTGCCAGCGATACAGGTGATGAGGGCCAGCAGACACCAGGCCGCGACGTCGCCGAGAGCCGCGCAGGCCATGGTAAGAACGGCCATAGGCGAGTTCTGAATGCCGAGGTCCTTGATGATGCGAGCGAGGACCGGAAAGGCCGTGACCGCTACCGAAATGCCGCAAAACAGGGCGAAAACGGGCATCGTGACAGCCGCGGGAGCGAACTGCGGATAGAGGAAGTAGCCCATCGTTCCGCCGAGGAGCAGAGGAACGATCATGCTGGCACTGGCGATGGCGAAAGCGGAACCAATTTTGTTCTTCAGTTTACGGGTATCGAACTCGATGCCGATCACAAACATGAAGAGGACGATCCCGATTTGGGCCAAAGCATCCAGGTTGGACATCAAAGCCTTAGGGAAGATGTGGGGCTGAAGATCGGGCGCGAATTTGCCCAACAGCGTCGGGCCCAGGAGGATGCCGCCGAGCACTTCGCCGATCACCGGCGGCTGGCGGAAGCGTTTAAGGACGAAGGCGCACAGCTTCGTCACGATAAGGATAAGGGCGAGCGCAAGAAGGAGATTCATGCGTTTGGTTCCTTAAGTATGCGAGATGTCGTCAGGTTCGGTTATATATTTACAGACTATGAGTATGGAACCCATGACAAGATAAGCAAGAGCCCAAGACCACGCCGGCGTAAGGCTGAGCGGGGTATCCTTAAAATCCCATCCAAAGGAATGGATCAGGCCGAGGGCTGAGAGCGCCGCTCCCACGAAAGCCCAGATTGCGGCGATATGGAGGCGCTTTTCGATAATCTCGACGGTGATCGCCGCAAAGATCATCGCGCTGAAGATAGGCCCCTGCTCAACCGCGAAAAGCCCGGTAGCCGCGATATCGTTCGCAGCGAAAGCCTGGGTGATGGCATCGGCCTTGTCCTTCCATACGAGGCTTCCGCCCAGCACCGTGTCCGCCACGCGCAGGCCGGTCTTCGCCATCAAGGTCCCGAAGGCCGCAACCCCGATCAGGATGCCGACGACCGAGGCCGGGGCGTGACGACGCTCGGTTGCCTGGAAGGCCTGCGCCGTGATCACGATGCCGATCCACAGGACGATCGCCATGCCCGCTTCGATGGGGATGGCCCAGAAGATCCAGCTCGCGGTGCCCGTGAGGCAGATGAAGGTCAGGAAGAGGCCTGAGAGGATAGAATAACCGCAGCGGGCGCCCATGGCCTTCCAACCGGGATGGCCGATGTAAATCGTGGTGGGGAAACACGAGCCGAAGACACCGGCCGCCAGAGAGCAGAAACCGTTGATAAGCATCGCGGGGGCCGTGGGATAGGAGTCGCCGGCGGCTTCGGCCGATTCGATGTTCTGCAGGGAGCCGATGACGTTAAAGGCCGCGACCGGAATGATGATGTTCAAATAATCGAGCAGGAATCCGTTATGGATCGATTGCCAAAGATCTTTCAGGACGAAGCTCGGACCGTGGAATTCCAAGCCGGCTTGCGGAGTCGCCGAGGGAGCGAGCCCGGTGATCCAGGCGAGGGCCGTACCCACGGCGACGGCGACCATGCCGCCCGGGATGCCGAGGCGAAATTTAAGGCCACCGAAGTAGGTGATGAGGATGATCGCCAGGGTCGCGAAACCGACGAGCGGGTGCGCGAAGGTTCGATAGACGAACGGCAGCGAGATAAAGCCGAGCGCGATGCCCGAGAGGGTCGAAAGCAAGGCCGCGCGCGGAGCGAGGCGGCGAATCCAACCCGCAAAGAACGAGCCGGCGATCTCGATCAGGGCCGAACCCAAGCAGGCGGCGAGACCCGCTTGCCAGGCGAGGCGCGAGGCCTCGTCGTTCGAGAGGCCGGAGCCCATGGCCTTCAGCTTAACGGGCAGCATCACGAGGAAAATATAGACGAAGACCGAAGGCGTATTGATGCCGAAGGGGATCGCGCAGTAATCGTCGCGGCCATCACGCAGGCCTTGTTTATAGGCCATCCACGCGTAAAGGACGTTGCCGATGAGCAGCGAGACCGCAATTCCAGGCAGGATGGTCGAGAGTATGAGGGCATCGGGGAAACCCAGGAGGCCTTTGCAAAGGCTCATGATGAGCAGGATTTGAATCAGGTTATCGAGAGCCAGACCGAAAAAACCGTCTATATCGCCTTTTACGAACCACTTCGGATGAGTCATGCACAAAGCCCCATACACAATGGACAAAATTCCATCGTGTGATAGGGCAACTTGAGCTCGATTGCAAGGACTATGTCCTTTTAGGCGGACGGTTTAACGCGTGCAGATGTTGCGGGCGCCTACCAATTTGTCGATGTTTTTGAGCTCAGAACCCGTGAAGAGGTTCAAGGCGTTGGAGTTACCGGTTGGAGTATCCGAGGCCGAGGTGGAACTGATGTAATTCGCGTTGCCGATTCCCAGAGCCGTGGCGACCGAAGCTATCCTGTCGACGACGGCCTGGGCCAATTCCTTCTGGGTCGGCAGACGCCAATCGGTGTAGCCGCCGTAAGAAAGGCCGTCGCAGTAGATGATCGCATTCTCCCAGGTGCGGGTCGTAGCATCATCCTTCGCCCAATACTGGCCCGTGATCTGATCCTTGTACACGCACTGCTCGGAACCGTTGCAGGCGCCGTTCGTATCGGTATCCGACCCGCTGTCGCGAAGCCAGTTGCTGCCCGGAACGGGAAACGCGGCCGGGAAGACCGCAGGGACGGTGCCGAGGCCGTTGTTATAATCGTCGATCGTATCGAACACGTCGGCCACGGAGGTGCTGCTGTTGCTCGCAGTGCCCGCGATGCGGTTGAAGAGCGTGAGGTTCGCGCCGTTGTCCAGGAAGGACAGAGATCCATCGATGCCGCCGACGGTCTTGCCCTTACGGATATCCCAGGTGGTGACGCCGGCCTTGTTCAGGGATTTGTAGACCGTGGTCGTGAGGCAATCGGTCTGGCCATCCGCGGTGCAGGCAGGGGCGAGAGTGCCGGTCACGCCCCCGACCGTGGAGCCGCTCGCGAAGTTGGTCGCGGCGAGATCGGCCTTCGCCACGGAGGGATAAGCCGGGCTCGTCACGCAGTTCGTGCCGCCGTCGGTCGTACAATCAGCAAGAGTTCCGGCAACGCCCCCGAGGCTGATCCCGACCGGTATCGAATCGGCCACGGCTTGAATCGGAGCCGAAGCGACCGCAGGATAACTCTCCGTCGCCACGCAAGCGGTCTGGCCGTCGGTGGAGCACTTCGCGCGTTCGAGGAGAGGCTTCTCGACCTGTTTCTCGCAAGCCGAGAGACCAAACGCCAGAGCCAGGGATAGAGTTAAGGACACGTGTCTAGACATGGGAGCTCTCCTGCTGCGGATGATCAAGGCCTAACGCAAAGAGCGCGGAGCGTGTTGGTTGTCTTCGCCTGCGCTAACGAAGCGCCACCGATCGTAAAAGTCCAATCCTGCGTCGTGGTGCTGGAGAAGGTCGTCGCCGAGTGATAGCTGTCGGACAGAGACAGGCCGAGAGGCAGGATCTCGGCCTTGATGCGATCGATCTGCGCCTGGAGCCACTCTTTCGCGGTCGGCAATCGCCAATCGGTATAGGTTCCGTAGCTCAGGGCATCGCAGTGGTCGATGGCGCCTTCCCAGTCGTAGGTTGTCGCATCGCTCTTCGCCCAATAGAGGTTGGTGAATTGATCGAGGTAGACGCATTCCTCGCTGCCGTTGCAAGCGCCGTCCTTGTCCGCATCGGACGTGGGATCACGGAGCCAGTTCGCAACGATCGCGGGGAACGCGATGGGAGCCATATCCGGGATCGCGCCGGCGACGTTGTCGTCGTCGATCGAATCATAGATATCAGCGAGCACGGTGCTGGAGCTCGAGCCGGTTCCCGCCGTCCGGTTGTAAGTCGTGAGATCGGCGAGGTTGCGGTAGAACGCGATCTTGCCGGCGATGCCGCCCGCGACTTTCCCGGTCCGGATATCCCAGGCCGTGTAAGAATCGCTCTTGGCCGCGGGAAAATTCGCCGAGGCCATGCAGGCCGCCTGACCGTCGGCGGTGCAAGCCGGGGCATACGTTCCCGTCACGCCCGCGAGCACCTGGCCTGATTTGAGATTCTCGGCCTTCACGTTGGCCTTGACCACCGAAGGATAGTCGGAGGTCGCGAGACAGCCGCTGCCGTTGTCCGCCGCGCAGGAAACGAGGGTTCCGGTGACGCCGGCTATCGTGAGAGTGGATTTGATCTTGGAGACGTTCGCGGTGGCGAGATCCTTGTTGACCGCGATGAAGGTCGCATTGGTCACGCAATCGGTCTGCCCGTCGGTGGTGCAATCAGGGTAGGGCGTGGGATGAACCTCGGCGGCATTCTTCGTACAAGCGCTGACAGCAAGGGCTGCGAAGGCTAGCAAACGGACGATACGTTCCAAAGTTCTTCCCCCGAGGTTTCACCCGGCGACCTCAGTCCTCATCCAGGCTGAGGATCGACAGGAAGGCGTCTTGTGGGATTTCCACAGAGCCGATCGATTTCATGCGTTTCTTACCCTCTTTCTGCTTCTCCAGGAGTTTGCGTTTACGCGAGATGTCGCCACCATAACACTTAGCGGTAACATCTTTACGGAGAGCAGAGACGGATTCACGTGCAATGATTTTACCACCGATCGCGGCTTGAATGGCAATCAAGAACATCTGACGCGGTAGGATCTCTTTGAGTTTTTTACAAATAAGTCGGCCACGGTGCTCGGACTGCGACCTATGGGTAATCATCGAGAGGGCATCGACCTTGTCGCCGTTCACGAGAATGTCGACTTTCACGAGATCGCCTTCCCGGTAGTCGATCACCTCATAGTCCATCGACGCGTAGCCGCGCGAGAGGCTCTTCAGCTTGTCGTGGAAATCGAAGATCATCTCGTTCATAGGCAGTTCGTAGATGATCTTCACCTTCTTCGAGTTGTTGTACTCGATGTCCTGCTGGATGCCGCGCTTCTCCTGAAGGATCTTCAGGACGCCGCCGATGTGCTCCTCGGGGGTGTGGACGGTGATGCGGACGTAAGGCTCCTCGATGAATTCGATGTCGTTCGCGTCCGGGAGCTTGGACGGGTTCTCGATGCGCAGCGATTCGCCGGCCTTGGTCTTCACGCGGTAGACCACCGTCGGCGCCGTGAAGATGAGGTCGAGGTTGTATTCCCGCTCCAGGCGCTCCTGGATGATGTCCATGTGCAGGAGGCCGAGGAAGCCGACGCGGAAGCCGAGGCCGAGGGCCTGCGAGGACTCCGGTTCGATCGTGAGCGAGGAATCGTTGAGGATCAGCTTCTCGAGCGAATCCTTGAGGTTCAGGTATTCGTTGGACTCGACCGGGAAGATGCCGCCGAAGACCATCTGCTTCGCTTCCTGGAAGCCGATCAGGGGCTCCTTGCAGGGGCGGTTCATATCGGTGATGGTGTCGCCGACCTTGGTGTCGCGGACGGTTTTGATCGAACCGGAGACGATGCCCACCATGCCGCAGGTGAGGCGGTCGACCTCCAGGAGCTTCGGCGTGAGTTTGCCGACTTTGAGGACTTCGAAATTGCCGCCGGCCGCCATCATCTGCATGCGCATGCCTTTGTAGATCTCGCCGGTCATGACCCGGATGAGGGACACCGCTCCGAGGTAGCTGTCGAACCAGCTGTCGAAGATGAGGGCGCTCAAAGGTTCGGTGCGCGCGTCCCTGGGCGGCGGGATCTTCTTCACGATAGTCTCGAGGATGTCCTCGATGCCGATGCCGGCTTTCGCGGAAGCCTTCACGACGTCGGTGGTGTCGATGCCGAGCTCTTCCTCGATCTGCAGCATCGTGCCCTCGATGTCCGCGCTCGGCAGGTCGATCTTGTTCAGGACCGGGATGATCTCGAGGTTCGCCTCGAGCGCGAGGTAGACGTTCGCCACGGTCTGCGCCTCGACGCCTTGCGCGGCATCGACGACGAGCAGGGCGCCCTCGCAGGCGGTGAGGGAACGCGAGACTTCGTAGGAGAAGTCCACGTGGCCCGGGGTGTCGATGAGGTTGAGGAGGTAGGTGTTCCCGTCCTTGGCCTTATAATTCATCGAGGCCGTCTGGGCCTTGATCGTTATGCCCCGCTCCTTCTCGATGTCCA
>JASLCY010000093.1 GCA_030151925.1 Oligoflexus sp. | reverse complement strand
CTGATGAAGCCCGAGGCGCGCCTGATCCTGGCGAACCCGCGCCGCTTCCGCTACGGCAAGGCCCTCGAGGACCTCGCCCAGCACTTCGAGACTTTGGATCACGTGGAAGCGGATTGCGCCCTCGATCAGGAGGGCATCGAGGAGTTCATGATAGGATCGGGCTATCGCGAGCAGAAGATCTCGGTGCTCACGCTTTCCCTGCGGCCGGGCGCGGCAAGAGGTTGATCAGGGTCTGCAGGTCTTCCGGCGCCTTTTTATAGCGCAGGTGCGAAGCGAAGATCGTCTGCCGCGGCAGGCTCTCCTTCCTGTAGCTCCTGAGCTCAGGCTGATCGAGCGTCATGTGGTCGGGAACCACGGCGATGCCTATCCCCTGCTTGACCAGCTTGATCATCGCCGTGATCGAATTCACCTGCACCACGCGGCGCGGCATCTTCCTGTGCATGCGCAGGAGGAGGTCTTCCGGGCCGTAGATGATCCATCGGTAGTTCAGCAGCTTTTCCGGATTGATCGCGTCGCGGCTGACGATCGCGAGGTTCTCGTCCAGCACCGGCTGGGAGCTGATGAGCTCGCTGTCGATCTCGAAGGGGGTGAAGATGAGGTCGAACCGCCCGCCTTCGATGCCCTCGCGCAGCTCGCTCAGCGTGCCGACGGTGATCACCAGGTTGGAGTCGTTGGCCTTGTAGTATTCGCCGAGCAGCGTCTGGAACCAGCTCTCGAGCAGCCCGTGCGGGATCCCGATGCGGATCGTCGTGCGTTCGTCGTCGCTGAGGAGGGTGGCGGTCTCGGACTCGAAGTGCTTGAGCGCCTCGTAGAGCTTCTTGCCCTTCGGCGTCAGGGTCAAATGCTTCGTGGAGCGGATGAGAAGCTCGTCGTCCACCGATTCCTCGAGCAGCTTCACCTGCCGGCTCACCGCCGACTGGGCGATGTTCAGCTCGTCAGCGGCCTTGGAGAAGCTCCCTTGTTCGACGGATGCGATAAAAGCCTTCAGGTATCTGAAATCCATGCTTCTCCCTTATGCTTTGGCTCTCACGACGGTTTCGGGATGCCTTGCTCGTTCAACTGATCGAGGCAATTGTAGGCACCGCCGAGGGTCGTGTACTTCTCGATCTTCTTCCTGGCGGCGTCGGTGAAAAAGTTGATCTTGCAAGTCTCGGTATAACTGAAATTGTCGTGGCGCCACAACCTATAGCCGTAGCCGATCGACCGGGATACGACGCGGTCGTTGGCGTAGGTGAGGACTTTAACGCCATTTTCCATTTGATAGGTCGAGCTGGGTGAGCCCCATTTTTCGACGAGTTGGTCAGGGTTTTTGCCTATCCACGGGTCGAGGGCCGCGCTCAGTTCCGCATCGCTGTGGGCACAGGCTGTAACAAGTGACAGGCTGAAGGCCAAGCTGATGAAAGTGTTTCGAGTTCGCATAATGTGGTACTCCTACGAACAACCGACGGATCGTCCCTCTGAGTATTTTACGGCTTTGGATGAGATGACTTCTAGCTGATTCTTCGAGCCGAATCTGCTAGAAAGGACAGGAGGGCGCGCTGGGCCGCTCCGCAGTTTTCCCTAGGACCTTTAATATGCGTCCTTTTGGCAAAGGTAGATATGACATTGACTGATCAAAAACCCTCGCGTGATGCGGACGTGCCCTCTCCATCGACTCCCCGGCCCGCGCCGAGACCGCCCCATTCCCATCAAGGCTTTGATCGGCGCAAGAAGAGCGCGAACGCGCCGGCGAAAGGCAAGACCCGGCATCTCAGTCAAGCTCTCGAAAACGGCAGTTACATCGCCTTCGACATCGAGACCACCGGCGGCAATCCGGAAAAGAACGGCATCACCGAGATCTTCGCGCTTCGTTATCGCGACGGCAAGATCGAGGACACGTTCTACAGCATGGTGAATCCCGGCGTCCCGATCCCTCCGATCGTGCGGCGCATGACGGGCATCACCGATAAGATGGTGCGCGACGCCCCGCATATCCGCGCGATCATGCCCGACTTCATCAAGTTCATCGCCGACGACGTGCTCGTCAGCCACAACACGATAGGCGATATGAAGTTTCTGCGTTACTTCGCCGAAGTCGAATGCAACCACGAGATCCAGAATTACTTCCTCTGCACGCACCTCCTGGTCGAGAAGCTCGCGCCGAACGCGCCCGATAAATCGCTCAAGGGCCTCGCCGGCTTCTTCAAGCTGCCGGCGGACGCCCGCCTGCATCGCGCCGAGGCCGACGCCTATCTCACGCTGGAGCTCTTCAAGATCCTGCTCGGCAAGATGCAGGCGAAGGGCCTGCCCTCGATCGCCGACGCGATCCGTTTCCAGGGCGATTTCGAATCGGGCCTCAGGCTCGGCTTCGGGGTCCGTCCCGAGGCGATGCGCGCCTTGCCCGAAGCGCCCGGCGTCTTCTACCTGCAGGACTACAGCGGCCAGGTCACCTTCCTGTCGAGCGCGCACAACATCGCGCGCGAGGTGAAGCGCCTGCAGAAGCTCAACGCGCTGCCGAAGCAGCTCCTGCGCGCGGTCCTCTCGAGCTGCGACCTGCGTTTCGAGGAGACCTCGACGCCTTTCTCGGCCGCGGTCCTGGAAGCCAAGGACCTCGCGAAGCATCGCGTGCGTTTCGATCCTTCCAACTGGCACCAGCGGACGGCCAATTTCATTTTCATCGTGCAGGAAGCCGAAGAATACCGCCTCGCCACCGGCCCGCTGGTGGAAGGCGTGACCGCCTTCCTCGGACCGATCCGCGGCGGCAAGGAAGTGACGGTCCTCCTGGAATCGCTCGCGCAGGTGCTCGAGCGGAAGCCGACCAAGAAGGGCCTCAAGCTCAATGCGGAGGAGGCGGAGATACTCGCCGACTTCTTCAATCGCAAGCCGCTCAAGGGCAGCTTCAAGGAAAAGCTCCTCGGGCTCCTGCCGAAGCACTCGGCGCGCATCGCCGAGATCAACAAGCTGCGCGACCGGCTGAGGGACCTGAAGATACCCGCCGACCTCTTCAACGCGCGCGCCTGCTCAGGCCTGCTCGCGGTCGAGGCCGGGGATGACACCTATCTCTACGCGATCGCCGACGGCCGCCTGCTCGGAGAACACAAGGTCAGCGGCGATCTGCACGCCGGCCTCCTCGCGCAGGGCTTGAATCAGCAGCTCTATCGTCAGATCAAGCAGGCTGCCGAGAAGATCGATCCCGCGCTGCCTTTGACCCTGGCGGATGCCAACCTGCTGGGACGCGTGTTCTGGTGGGCCTTCTTCGGCAGCCGTCATGAAAAAGTCCGGGTCATCCACGTCGAGGAACTCCCGCGTTTCTCGTGACCTGGCTCCGGCCGGGTGTTTTCTGCTGGAAGGATCCCAGGAAAACGCTTTGGCCGGCAGATTCTCAGACCAGCCTTGCGCCGCCTCATTCTCTTTGCCAAATAGTTCACAACTTTTTTGGAAAGGAGAATCTTCCCGTGAATACTGTTCCCAGCGTCATGCTCAAAGGCTCGAACCTCCACGTGAATCAGCATATCGTCGCGCTCCACGGCCGCAAGAAGACCAAGGCCCTGGTCGCCGCGCTCCTCGCCGAGCAGGATCCCCGAGGCGGGACGGAGCGGCGGTTGCTGCGGGAGGAGGTTTATCCCTTAAGCGGCGCCGACGGCCATTCGCGTGAGCCCAGCAGCCGTCTGCGGGAATGCCAGGACACGAGCCTGACGAAGCTCATCAGCCGCTCGCGGCGCTTCCTGCGCGACTCCCTGCAGGAGACCGGCCTGGCCGAAGTCTTCGAGTGGTTCGTCTATCGCCATGAGGAACGCCGTTGGTATCTTTATGAAGAGAAGACCCGGGAGGCCTGAGCCGGCCCCGAGGCGGGGCAGGGGCGCCGAGGAAATCGGCTTATCGGCAAGCTTCGCGAAATTTTCTTTTAAACTTCTAGTCTTATGAAATCGCTGGAGAATCCCGGAGTCAATTCACGGGTAAGATTTGGAGAGGACTTAAGATTTTCCCCGAAAATGCCGAAACGGGTCATGGACCTTTGAAGAGGATATAATCTTGGCTAGAAACGCGCTTATCAAAGAAAGGGGGACGAAATCGATGAAGTATCTCATCAGCGGTACGATCGGCTTTCTCGTGACTCTTCTGGTAAGCCTGCCCCTGCAGTCCATCATCAAGGGCCGCGAGGCCAAGGCTATCAACTCGGCGATGAAGGCGACCGTGGAATACCAGGTCTCCAAAGAGAAAATGAACGAAGTTACGATCGATATCAAACCCTTCGTCCGTCTTGAAGATAAGAAGGACGAGCCCCAGATCAAGTTCATGCCGCAGTATCCGCCCGCGGCGGCTGCGAAGCGCATCGAAGGCTTCGTCACCCTCCGTTTCCGCGTAACCCGCGGCGGTGCGGTCGCGAATCTGCATATCGTCGAATCGAATCCTCCGCAGGTCTTCGATGCCGCCGCTCTCACGGCCGTCTCGAAATGGAACTTCGGCGGCAAACGCGCGGCGAGCGAAGAGCAGCAGCTCAGGCTCAACTTCAATCTCGGCCACCAGGTCGCGATCGAAACCCGCTGAAATCCCTTATTAAACTAATAAAAAGGGCCTTTCCCTGAGGAAAGGCCCATCGTGTATTCGGAGTAAAAACCGAGGATCTCAGGTACCGAAGTACTCTTTGAGGCCTGCGCGGTCTGGGCGCATCGTTTTCTCGCCTTCGTGCCAGTTCGCAGGGCAGACTTCACCGTGCTTCTCGTTGAAAGCTACGGCATCGACGAGGCGAAGGTATTCATCGATGTTACGTCCCAGGGGAAGGTCGTTCACGGTCTCGTGACGGACTTTGCCTTGGCGGTCGATAAGGAAGGTCGCGCGGAGAGCCACGCCGTCTTCGTGGAGGACGTCGTAGTCACGGGCGATCGACTTGTGGATGTCCGAGATCACCGGGTAGGTGATGCCTTTGATGCCGCCTTCTTCCTGCGAAGTGCGGAGCCAGGCCTGGTGCGTGTGGACGCTGTCGATCGACACGGCGATGACTTCGGTGTTGCGCGATTTGAACTCACCGAGTTTTTCCTGGAACGCGTGGAGTTCGGTCGGGCACACGAACGTGAAGTCGAGCGGATAGAAGAACAGGACGACGTTTTTCTTGCCGCGGAACTGCGAGAGAGTGATTTCTTGGATTTCGCCGTTGATGACGGCCTGAGCTTTGAAGTCGGGAGCTTGACGGTTTACGAGTACGGACATCGGTCAATTCCTCATAGAGTTCGGTCATATAAAAACGTTTCGTATCGAAGCACAAAGCCATTCAACTGTCAATTTTTCATGAAGGCGTAACGATAGTCCGTGAACGGCTGGAAGTTTTCTTTGATGGTGCGATGGGACACCCAGCGCAGCAGGTTGAAGAACGAGCCGGCTTTATCGTTCGTGCCAGACTTGCGTCCGCCGCCAAAGGGTTGCTGACCAACGACTGCGCCTGTGGGTTTGTCATTGATGTAGAAGTTCCCGGCGCTGTGTTCAAAAGCCTGGGTTAAAGTTTGGATCGCCAATCTATCCTTGGCATAAATGGCTCCGGTCAAAGCATAGGGGCTCGACGTGTCGCAGAGCTCGATCGCCTTCTCGATCTCCTTGTCATCATAGACGTAGACGGAGAGCACCGGGCCGAAGATCTCCTCGGTCATCGTCTTGAACTTCGGATCGAAGGCCTGGATCACCGTCGGCTGGATGAAGTAGCCGACCTTGTCGTCATAGGTGCCGCCGGCGATGATCTTCGCGTCCTTCGTATCCTTCGCCGCATCGATATAACCTTTGATCTTGTCGAACGAGCGGCGATCGATCACGGCGCCGAGGAAGTTGGTGTAGTCCTCGACATCGCCGACCTTGAGTTCGCCGACGTTTTTGACGAGCAGCTGTTCGACCGCGGGCCAGAGGCTTTTGGGCACGTAGGCGCGCGACGCGGCCGAGCACTTCTGCCCTTGGAACTCAAATGCGCCGCGGACCAGGCCGGTCACGAGCTGCTCGACGTTCGCCGTGGGATGCGCGAACACGAAGTCCTTGCCGCCGGTCTCGCCGACGATGCGCGGGTAGTTGTTATAGATCTCGATGTTCTGGGCGATCTCTTTCCAGAGCAGGTTGAAGGTCGCCGTCGAACCCGTGAAATGCAGGCCCGAGAGATGCGGATGCTTCAGGACCGCTTCGCTGACCACCTTGGGATCGCCCGGCAGCATGTTGATGACGCCGGGCGGAAGGCCGGCTTCTTCCAATACCTCAAGGCCGATATAAGCCGCGAGCATCGCGGTCGGCGCCGGCTTCCAGACCACGGTGCAGCCCATCAGGGCGGGCGCGGTCGGCAGGTTGATGGCGATCGACGTAAAGTTGAACGGAGTCACGGCATAGACGAAGCCTTCGAGGCCGCGGGCCTGAGTCCGGTTCCACATGCCCGGCAAGGATTCCGGCTGGTGCGTGTAGATCTCCCGGGCGCCCTGGGCGTTGAAACGGAAGAAATCGATCAGTTCGCAGGCGGCGTCGATCTCGGCCTGATGCGCGGATTTGCTTTGCCCTAGCATCGTCGCCGCGTTGATCTTCGCGCGGTACTTACCGGCGAGGAGGTCCGCGGCCTTCAGGAACACCGAGGCGCGTTCTTCCCAGGGCAGCGCGGCCCAGGATTTGCGCGCTTTCTCCGCCGCCGCGATCGCCGCTTCGACGTTCGCCTTGGTCGCCTGGCTGACATCCGCCAGCACGTGCTTGTGATTGTGGGGGATGACGACCGGCACGGTCTGCGCGTTATAGATCTTCTCGCCGCCTATGACGACGGGGATCGCGAGCTTTTCGGCTTTCTGGCGTTTGAGCTCTTCCTGCAGGGCCTGACGTTCAGGGGAGCCGGGGAGGTAACCCAGGACCGGTTCGTTGCGGGGGACGGGAGTCGTGCTGATCGCATTGGCCATAGAGAGCAATCCTTCGTAGGCTTTCGGGATGAGGATA
>JASLCY010000066.1 GCA_030151925.1 Oligoflexus sp. | reverse complement strand
CATCCTCCTCTCGGAAGAGCCCGACATCGAGCATGTGACCTCGATCGTCAACAGCCTCCTCGTCCATAAGAGCTGGCTCAAACCGAACGATCGCTATGTCTTTGTTTCCGTTACTCTTTCTTCGCTGGGGACAGAGGCTTCGAACCTTTTCACCGTGCAAACGATCGAATAAGATGAGGTTAGCCGCGTGAGCACGGCGTTTTTAGAGATCGAGCATAAATTCGTCATGCCTGAAGGCTACGATCCCAGCCTCTTCTATGAGAAGGTTCGCGCTGCGAAGCCGCTTCGGGAATACGAGACCTCGGTCTTCGATACGTATTATCTGCTGAAGGCCGTTCCTCACCTCGTCTACCGGCATCGTTTCGACGGCATGATCCAACACCTCACCGCGAAGAGCGTCGGCGGCGATAGCGAGGCGCGGCTCGAAGTGAATCTCAGCCTTGATCTGGCTCATGGCAGTCAGACCGAGGCCGTAAGCGCGTTTTTGCAAACCTTCGGCATCGAATGGACCGGAGCGATTCACAAAAAAGTCCAAGTTTTCTATTTTGACACTGTTGAGATAGTTTTTTATCAAGCTACTTTTGGCACAAAAAAGGTGAACTGCATCGAGCTCGAAGCCCGGCACCCCGAATCGCTCGACGCGGCGCGTGAGCTTCTTACGGCTTGGGAAGTGCGGCTTGGACTTGTACCAAGTGAGCGTTCTCACCTCAGTCTTCTGCATCTCCTCATCCTTGATTCACTTCCCGCGCCCCTTAGAGAGAAAATGGCTCGGATGTCATAAGGCATCGTGCAATCTTCTCTTCTGACTTGGTCAAACTACAAAAAATAAACTTTTCTTCTTCTCGTCCTTTTCTTAATAATGCCAGGCTATGGTCGACTCGCTCTCCTTTCGCGGGCCTACTTTTTATTTGGTATCAAGCCGTTGGCATTTTGTGCCGACATAGCCATGAGGAACAAGACACGAGGTCTCAACGCTACATGGCAATATGCCCGGTTAATCGCAGCTTCTATGTGCGCGCGCTGTTAGGCGTGGCTCTAGCCTCTGCAATTAATGCGAGTGCGGCTGATTTCTCGGTCGGATCCGACTTCCTCCGCGCCATTCCCAGATCTTCGGGTGCCCTGACCGGCATCGATCCCACTCAGACTGCCGACGCTCACGAAGAGGCGACCAGTCAACAGCCCCGTCCCCAAACCCCGGTGTCCAAGGCTCAACCTCAGAGCAATGAAGAAGATGCGATCCTCGCCGAAGCTGAGCGCCTCATGCACAATGAGCTGCTCGATTCCAAGGCTACCCTCCCTCGTCCGTCGCAGCCGTCTCCAGGGACCGCTTCTGCGACGAAGATCAATACGGGCGACGAGCTTATTCGTCTGAGCGCGGCCGACGGCCATCTTCATATTCAACCGGCGACGCTGGAGCTGTCGCTCGCGGGCAGCGAAGCCGCTATCAGCCTCGAGGGCGGGCTGCAGGCGACGCCTCAGGTCTTCGTCCGCGATTCTTCGAAGATCGCCTGGGACGGGAAACGCTTCCATGGAATGGCACAGGGCAAAACCGAGATTTATTTCGTCTATCAAAACGAGATGTATATCCTGCCCGTGAGCGTAGGCGAGACGGCTTCCAAAGACCTCCTCACCGACCTCGGCGCCGGCCGTCTCAATGCCTTGAAACTGCCTGGCGGTCTCGCGCAGATGCCGGAAGGCGGCGACGCGGGCCGCGGCACCGGCGATCTCAGCATCGCTGAAGCCAGCATGCAGGCGAAGAAGACCAAGGCGAATGAGGAAGCCCAGCAAAATCGTTTTGTTTACAACAACAATACCCCGGGTTACCGCGATACGGCGATCCAGGTCATGGACACGCGTTCTTCGCCCAAAGACGGCAAGATCTTCCCGATGGCCGGTGTCACCGTTCAGTTGATGGGCCTCAATCTCCAAGCCAAGACCGATGCGACCGGCATCGCGCGTTTTGCTGATCTCCCGGCCGGCTCCCGCCTCTGGGCCGTGGTCGCGGATCAAGAAGGCCGCGTCGTGCCCACCGCGAACGAGATCGTCATTCCCCGTAAAGGCAAGGCTCAGGTCCAACGCGTGAGGACCATGAGCTACACGAACTATGTAAACTATATGGAAGTCTGGGGCGTGAGCCAGAACTGGGCGAACGGCTCGGTGTGCGCCCGCGCTCTCGATGCGACCGGCAAGGAAGCCCTTGAAGGGCTTGCGGTGCAGATCAACGACGAGCACGCGGACGGTCCCTTCTACTTTAGCGATCATGGTCCTCAGCCGGGCCAGAAAGAGACCGGCCTCGACGGGCGCTTCTGCTTCTTCAACGTGAAGCCGGGCCTTGCCGAGATCACTTTCTTCAGATCATCTCAGCTCTTTACCGCTCTGACGATGCCGGTCTTCCCGGGCGCGCATAGCGAGGAAGAGCTGCCTTTGGAAACGGGTCGGGCGAAGAGCCTCTATCTTGCTAGCATGAGCGGCGCGATGGATCAGCTCGTAGGTGATGATAAAGCTGCGAATACCCTCGAAGGTATCGTAACGGCCAACGTGATCTCCATCGGCGAGAACACGCCTATGGCAGCGACCTCCGAGAACGTCCTGAGCCACCAGGCGCAGCGCAGTGAATTCAAGGGCCGCACCTACTCTCTCGTGCAGACCGCGGAATTCGAAAATACCCTGGAAGCGACCGACGTGGATAACGACACGGCCAGCAAACAGATGCCGGTCATGCCTCTCCTGCCGCGCGGGTTCGTGGAGGATATCTTCTCCGAACTCAATCAGAGCGGGGATCACGCCTCGATCGCCTTCGATCCGGCGATGGGCCAACTCGTTGTCATGCATAAGCTAGCGACGAATGAGGATCCGTCGAAACTGAATATCGTGGTGATGGATGCCTATGGACGTGCGGTCGATCAAGGTTGGTACTTCGGTTCGCCTTCGCAAGGCCTTCTCAAAGCCGTCTTCTTCAACCTGCAGCCGGGCCTCTATTCGGTGAAGGTCCAGCATCAGGACGGTTCCCTGTCAGCTCTCGATACAGTGGCTATCGATTACTGGACGACCGGCCTCGTGCAGACCGGCGGCTCGCTCCAGTATGACCTCAGCACGCCCGCTCCAGAAATGGCCGCGTCGGACATCGACGCGAACCACGGCTGATCTTTAGATCTATTTTCTATTTTCCCAAGATTATCTCGGCCCGCGGATCAGAGCGATCATCTCTTCGATGCTGATGTCTTCGAGCCTGTAAAAACCGGGTTTTTGGGAGCGCACCCAACTCGAGAGCAGCAGCGCGCCTTTGGCGAACAGGGTTCTCGAGAGCGCGCGATGACTGACTCGGAGTTCTTCTTCATCACCCAGGAATTGAATCTCGTGCTCGCCGTAGACGGAGCCGCCGCGCAAAGCGACGATGCCGATCTCATCGCTCTCACGACGTCCCTCGCGGTGCGTAATAACTTTCTTACCGAGGACCTTGGCGAGGCTATTCCCGAGGAACTTCGCCGTTCCGGAGGGGGCGTCCGCCTTCGCGCGATGATGCGATTCCAAGATCTCGATGTCGAAGCCGAGCGGGCTGAGCACCTCGCCCATCAATTTGGAGATTTGCAAAGTCAGCAAAATGCCGAGGCTCGTGTTCGGCGCGAGCAGGATCGGTAAGTTTTTCTGTTTCGCCAACTTCTCCCAACCCGCGATCGACTCGCTCGTGAGGCCGGTCGAACCGAGGAGGATCGCGGTGCTCACATGAGATTGAGTCTCAAGTTTACGAAGCAGTTCGACGTTGCCTTCCACGGACGAGAATTCGATCAGCACGTCGGCTTCCGAGAGCACGTTCCCGAATTGGTCCCAACTCAAGCCTTCCTGATCTTGGTAATAAAGTCCTTTGCCCGAACTCCCGCCGATCAGCGTCCAATCTTTTTGCGCATGGATCTGCTTCGTGATCTCCTGACCCATGCGACCGCTGTAGCCATGAACCCAAGCTTTCATTCGAGCGCCCCAGCCTCAGCGAGTTGACCGCGGACGGTCGCGTAAACTTTGCGAAGTTTTTCGGCGGTCGCGCCGGTAACCGGGACCAACGGGAGACGCACGGTGTTTTGGATGATTCCGGCCTGGGCGAGGATCTCCTTCGTCGGGCCGGGACTGGCTTCTACGAACAATCCTTCGATCAGAGGAAGGAGGATGTTGTGGATCGCGAGCGCGCCTTTCTGGTCGCCCGACCAGTAGCGGCGCGTGAGTTCGACGAACGCTTTCGGGAAAACGTTGGTCACGACGCTGATCACGCCCTGACCCCCCAGAGCGAGTGAAGGGAGATAGGTGAAGTCATCGCCGCTCAGATAACTTGCCTTCGAATGAATGAGCGCTTTCGAATAAAGGAAGAGGTCGGCGCTCGCCTCCTTCACGGCGGTGACCTGCGGGATCTCGCAGAGGGTCGCGAGGTCTTCGGCGCTGAGCTTCTGCGCGGTGCGGCCGGGCACATGGTAAAGGCACAAAGGAATCCTTACCGCCTGGCCGATCGCCTCATAGTGCGCCTTGAGGCCCGCGAGCGTCGGTTTATTGTAGGGCGGCGTCACGATCAGGAGGGAGTCGACGCCGCCGTCCTGCGCGAGCTTCGAGAGTTCGATCGATTGCCGGGTATCGTTGCCGCCGGTTCCGGCCATCACCTTCACCGTGCTCGGCAGATAAGCCCGCGCGCGGCGGAAGAGCGAGACCTTCTCATCGACCGTGAGCGTCGGCGATTCGCCGGTCGTGCCGCTGATCACGACGCCGTCGACGCCGGCTTTCGCCTGGAGGTCGAGGAGTCTGTCGAACGCTTTCCAATCGATCTGACCATCGTTCAGGAAGGGCGTGACGAGAGCTGTATAAACACCTTTGATGGTCATGGAGCACTCCGTGGCTGTGCAGCGTTGTTCGAGGGCGCGGTTGAAGCGGGAGGAGCCGCGGGCGCTTCCGCTTTTTTCTTCGCAGGTTGACGTTGCTCCACATGGTAGGGAACCTCTGGACGAGGGTCAAGGGTAACCGAGCGGGGTGCGGTTTTCACGCCGCAGGCGGCCGCGAAAGGCAGCAGGAGTAAGAGGACAACTGTAATGCCGAGCAGCCTTTGGTTGACGTGTTGCATGAGCAGTTCTTTCTTGTGGACGATCTGGTGTTTCTCATCGTTGAAAGCTTCGCTGAGACGATCGCTCGCGCCGGCTTTCTTCAAAAAGAGCGACGAGGTGTTATCGAACGAAGGATGGATTTTTTGCAGCTCCGCTTCCAAAAGCTGATCTGGACTGACGGCGTGATCTTGGCAGTAACGTATCAAAGATTTTAATGCCTGCTGCGCTTCGTTGATGCCGACGCCGCGATCCAGGAGATGGTTGATGATCGCGCGGCTTTCATCCTCCGGCCAGACCAAAGGCGCTTCCGTCGGGATGCGGCTCGATTTAAGGCTGTCGATCGTGAGGCGGTAGAATTCGAAGAAGAGCTCTTTGCAGTCCTGGATGACCGAAAGCGTCCTCACCCTCTTGCCGTCCATGACGTCCTGCGCGTTGAAATCCACCTGGGAAAGGCCGCGCGCGCCTTGCAGGACGTTATGGATGTCCTCGAGGAGGAAGGCGAGGCGGGGCTCCTCCTTCTCGAGCTTGAGGTTCGGGCGAAGCTGGGCCAGGAGATGGGCCGTGAATTCCTGGAGGAGCTCGAGCTGCAGCCAGGTCTTCTTCAGCAGCTCGTGCAGCTTCCAATCCGCGAGGCCCAAGTCGTCGTCGAGCGTGAAGCCGAGGTGCGAGACGAGGCTCGCCTCGAAACTCTCCGGATCGACCTTGCGCTGCGACCACTGCTTCAGCTGCTGCACGATCGCATGGAGCTCGTCCGCGTTCTTATGCAGGACGCCCGCGGTCTCCACGAGGAAAAAGGAGAAGGGGCTCTTCTGCGCCGCGACGCGGCCCGAGTAGATGATGAAGGGCTGGTTGAACATCAGCTCAGCCTTGGCCAGGAGCTCCTGCGCAAAGCTCCAGATCCCGAAGTTGAAGTTCTCGAGCGCTTTCGCGGCCGTCCAACGGAAGAGGAGGCGATTGATGTTCCGGGTGCCGAGGCGCGCCCTCAGGGTGGCCAGCATCGTCGAGTTCTGCTGCAGAAGCTCTTCAAACAAGGTCTCGTCGGTTTCAACCTTGTGGCGTTCTTTGAGCTGCAGGCGGAGCTGCTCGGCTTCGGCGTCGGTCAGGTAACCGTGCGCCGCGAGCGCTGCGGTGCAGGCCGTGAGAAAAGGCGCATGATAAGCCTGATCGATCTTACGCAGAGCGGGTGTATCACTGAGTCGCATGCCGGCCTCCCAAGACGCAAAAAAGGGGCTGAGTGTTATCTCAGCCCCTATCCTAGCATCTTACATGTGGAAAAGCGCATATCCTTGAAGCAGGTAATCGTTGACCGGCTTCTTATCGTCGCGGGTCTGCTGCGCATCGCCTGGAATGCCGATGGCGCCGGCAAAGCCGAATTCGAAATCCTTGCCGATCTTCTTGTTGTAGCTCAGGTCGAGCTCGAAGCCGAGGCTGGTGCCGTACGAGCCGATTTCCTTGGTCGGCAGGGCCTTGAGGTCGCTCGGCATCTCTTCGTTCAGGGAGCCGGTCACGCCTTTCACTTCGAAGTTGCCGATCTCGAGGTTGTTGTAGCGGTAACCTAAGCTGTAGATCGTGGCGTTCATCACGCGGTACGGATCGTAGATGCCGTCGATGCGCATATCGTCGTTCTTCCTGCGGCCGTTGAACATCAGGAGGGCCGGCTTGAAGTTGCGATGGAAGGCGATCGCGCTCGCCTTCTTATCGCGCGGGCTCGTGGGATCGTCCGCGGAGTTGTATTCCGGGCGGTAACCGTCCTTGTCGCCGGGAGCGTAGGCGTAATCGAAGAAGATCGACTGGCTGCTGGCGTTGCCCTGGTTGTATTCCTTCGGACCGTTATAAGCGCCCGAGTGCGTGAGGTAGTAGCTGAGGGAGCCGGCGATCGCGATGCCCTGAACGTCGTTCAAGACCCTCTGATCCT
>JASLCY010000060.1 GCA_030151925.1 Oligoflexus sp. | reverse complement strand
GCCGCTCGAGGCGAGGAGCCAGAGGCCGAAAAAAACCTTCGCCTTCATGAGGCCTCCGTTCAGGGTCAGAGAATGACGTCGCGCTGCTCTCTCTTCGCCTTCACGTATTCCACGAACACGGGGACGAGCGAGAGGACGACGATGGCCACGATCACCAGGTGGAAGTTGCTCTTCACGTTCGGGAGGTTGCCGAAGAAACGGCCGGCGAGCAGGAAGCTCGACACCCAGAGCACGCCGCCGACTATATTGTAGCTGAAGAAATTCCGGTAATTCATCTTCGCGATGCCGGCGACGAAGGGCGCGAAGGTCCGCAGGATGGGGGCGAAACGCGCGATGACGATGGCCTTGCCGCCGTGTTTTTCATAGAACGCGTGCGCCTTGTCGAGATGGTCGCGTTTCAGGAAGCGGGAATTCTGCCGGAAGACCTTCGGCCCGATATAGCGCCCGATCGAGTAGTTCGCGGCGTCGCCCAGGATAGCGGCGATATTCAAGGTCAGGAGCAGGATCGTGATATCGAGGAAGGCCTTGTCGACGGCCGTGAGCGCGCCCAGGGCGAAGAGGAGCGAGTCGCCGGGCAGGAAAGGCGTCACCACCAGGCCGGTCTCCGCGAAGATCACCACGAACAGCACCGCATAGATTCCGGGCCCGAAGAAGGAGATCCATTCGTTCAGGTAGAGGTCGAGATGCAGGATGATCTGCACGAAATGACTGAAGAGCTCTATCAAGGTCTGCATGGAGTTCCTTCCTTCTTCGATCGGGCCGTGGGGGACTGGGGGACATACTAGCACGGGGGGAGCGAGCTTTTTATCGATTTCTTCAGGTGAATCGACTATGATGAATCCCAATCAACAGAAGGATTCTGGCCATGCAACACACCCGGTGGCGTAAATATGAGACCTCGATTTTCTCCAAAATGACCCAACTCGCGCAGACCTTCCATGCCGTGAACCTCGCGCAGGGTTTTCCGGATTTCGACGGGCCCATGCAGATCAAGGAAGCCGCTATCCAAGCGATTCGCGGCGACAAGAACCAGTATGCCCCCAGCATAGGCGTGGCCGATCTCCGGAAGGCGATCGCCGATCGCCAGCGCGAAAATTATTCACTCGATTATAATCCCCAGGACGAAGTGACGGTATTCTCGGGCGCGACCGAGGCTCTCTTCTGCTCGATCGTGGCCCTCTGTGAGCCCGGCGACGAGGTGATCACCTTCGAGCCCTTCTTCGACACCTATCCCGCAGCGGTGATGATGGCCGGCGCCACGTTCAAGACGGTGCCGCTCAAAGGGCCGAACTGGACTTTCGATATAGAGGACCTGAAGGCGAAGATCACGCCGAGGACGCGGCTGCTGCTGCTCAACACCCCGCACAACCCGACCGGCAAGGTCTTCAAACGCCCGGAAATCCTGCAGATCGCCCAGCTCGCCAAGGATCACAACTTCTACATCCTGAGCGACGAGGTCTACGAAGAGCTGGTCTACGCCCCCGCTCGCCATCTCAACGTCGCGACGCTGCCCGGCATGCGCGACCGTTCGATCGTCGTCTCGTCGACCGCCAAGACCTATTCGATGACCGGCTGGAAGGTCGGCTACGCTTTCGCGCCGAGCTTCCTCACGAAGCAGATCCGCATCCCGCACCAGTACACCGTCTTCTGCTCGGCGACGCCGCTGCAGTGGGGCATGGTCCAGGGCCTGCGCCTGAGCTACGAGTACTACCACATCCTCCGCGAGGAGTATGCGGAACGCCGCCTGGCGCTGCACAGCCTTCTCCAGGAAATGGGCTTCCAATGCCAGCTTCCGGAAGGCACGTACTTCATCGTCGCGAACTACCAGAACCTGCTCGATATCCCCGACACCGATTTTGCCGAATGGCTGACCAAGGAAGTGGGCGTGGCCTGCATCCCGGTTTCGGCGTTCTACGAGGATCCCGAAGCAGCCTCGAAGACCAGCCGCTGGGTGCGTTTCGGCTTCTGCAAGGACCTGCAGACGATCGAGTCGGCGGCGCTGCGCTTCCGCAAGAACATGAAGACCGCCTTGCAGAAGTTCCGCGAAACGAATCCCTGATCGCGCCGCATGCAAAAAGGCCTTCCATCGCGCGATGGAAGGCCTTTTGTTTTGAGCGATCGCTGGATTCGCCGCGCGCAGCTTTCAGTTCGATTGCGTCGCGGGCGTCGGGGCCGCTTCCTTCTTCTGGAACTCGGCGTAGATCGGCTTCCTCTTCAGCAGCATCTCGATGATGAAGGCGGCGATGCCGATGTTGATCGCGATATCCGCGACGTTGAACACCGCGAAGTCGTGCCGCCAGCCGAAGATGCTCCAGCTCACGTCCACGAAGTCGATGACGTAACCCTGGATCAGGCGATCGACGAAGTTGCCGATCGCTCCCGCCATGATCATCACGAGGCCGAAGCGCGTCAGGTGGTAGTTGATCGGCAGGGTGCGCAGGTAATAGAGGATATAGAGCACCGAGAAGATCGTCACGCCGTAGAAGAACGGGATGCGGATGTGGTCGTCGAGGGTCGCGAGCATGCTGAAGGCCGCGCCGCGGTTCCTTTGATAATGGAACTTCAGGCGCGCGAAGTTGGTCTTCTGGCCATCGATCAGGCTCGAATCCTTGCCGAGCGTTCCGACCTCGTGAAAGGTCGCGCGGTAATCATCGAGGTTCGCGGGGTTCTGCTGGGTCATCAGCGTTTTCTCCGCGTGCCGCTTGGTGACCTGGTCGATAGTCAACGTGGCGACGAAAACCAAAAACAGCGACAGAAAGATCTGTTTGCCACGTGGGGTCCGGAGAAAAGGGAACTGCAAGTTCATAGAATTCCTCGATAAAGCCTTTGATAGATACCAGCTTAGAGACTCGTCTTCACTTCGTCAAATCCCTTTGTCCGAGAGACACCGCGGTGCTCTTCTCCGGTCGCCAGATTTTTGAG
>JASLCY010000039.1 GCA_030151925.1 Oligoflexus sp. | reverse complement strand
CTCAAAACCGAAGCTCGAGGCCGGCTCTTCCTCGAATGATTCGAGCGCGCCCGTATCCCGCGCGTTCTTCGGCTCGTCTTCCTCGTCGATATTGATTTCGTCTTCGAGCGAAGAGGCGTTGAAGTCCTCGAGGTCGCTCGCCTCCGCCTCCGCGAAATCCGCTTCGAGGGCGGTGTCCTTCGCTTCCGCGGCATCCAGGTCGAGATCGGTCAGCTGCGGCTCGGGGGCATCCAGGTCGAGGTCGGTCAGCTGCGGTTCGGGAGCGTCCAGGTCGAGGTCGGTGACCTCACCCGCAAGATCCTCGGACCGGGCGCCTGCGAAAGGATCGTGCGCCGCGTCGCTCGCCCCGTCTCCGGCAAAATCCTCGGACGATCCCGCTTCCATCTCCGCGCCCAGGCCGTCGTTGTCATCGATCTCCTCGATCTCTTCGATCTCGGGAATATCGTCGTAGACCTCTTCCACGCCGCTATCGGAAGGCAGGGAGCCCGTGCCGCCGAGATTCGCGTTTTCGGGGGCATCGAGTTTCTGCCTGATCCACGCGGACTGCGCATGGTTCTTGAGGAAGCGGCCGAGAGCCGCGGTCTGCATCTTGAAGCTCGGATCGATCTTGCTCAGCCCCTCGTAAAGCTGCGAGAGGGGGACCACCACCGGGTTCACTTCCAGCCCGGTGAAGAATTCGAGCTGCTTTAAAGTACTGCGGTCGAGGGGGTCAACGACACCTACGGTAATTTTGCCAGGATCCCTTTTGAGGGGGATGACTTCGAGTTTGGAGACGAGGCGCTTGTCCACCGACTGAACAGCGGACTGATCGAGGTGGCTCAGGAAGTTTTTGGGAGCGATTTGATAACGCGTCCTTTCGGCAAAGAAAGCGGCTAGTTCGTCTTCATCGAGCAGGCCTATCGCCAGGATGCTTTTGGCGAACGCCCAGCTTCCTTGACCACAAGTCTTAGTGATTGTGAGTCTATCCTGCTCGGTAAGAAAGCCTTCTTTAACCAATAACGAACCTAGTCCGGACGCACCCACGCTCTTCTCCTTAAAGGGCCAATCGCCCTTCCATAAAGCCCTAGGCAAAGACCTCGCAGATCTATAGTATCACAGATTGCAACATCGCGCTTTTATGCGTAAATATGACGGAAAATGAGGACACTATGGCAAGCAATAGAAGCAAAACCCTCGATGCGCCCGATGCCTTCCAGGTCCAGGCTATGAGCGTCGTCGACCGTTTGGCTCGCAACCCTAAGCCTTGGTTCATCGGCGGCGGCATCATCATCGCCTTGCTCGTCGGCGGTTTCGTGTTCGATAAGATCAGCGACGCGAAAGAGGAAAAACGCCAGGACGCGATTTCGGAAATCGATCGCGTGTATGAAGCCGAGATGAAGTCCTACGTCGATGCCCGCGAAGCGCTCGAAAAACAACGCCAGGAGCTGGTGGCGAAGAACCCTTCGGCTGTCCCCGGCCAACCGCCGGTCGAAACGCCCGAAATCAAGGCTCTGAACGATAAGATCCACGCCCTCAAAGCGGACAACAAGGGTTCGGCCGAGAAGTACGAAGCCTTCTACAAGGCCAATCCCAAAGCGCCCGAAGGCCTGCTCGCCGGCCTCAAGCACGCTTCCTACCTCGCGGACAACAACGATCTCGACGGCGCGCGCTCCGAGCTGGAGAAGATCGTGGCGGACGCGAAGAAAGAAGACGTCGTCCAAATGCAAGGCCTCCTGCTCCTCATCTCCATCGTGGAAGATAAGGGCGATTTCGATGCGGCCGTGAAATACGCGGACCAACTCGAGAAAGTCGCGGGACCGGAGCTCAAGGCGCACGCCCAGCTCGCGAAGGCCCAGGCGCAATATCTGAAGAAGGATTTCCCGAGCGCGAAGGCCACGCTCGAGAAGTTGATCGCCGATCACGGCACGACCCCAGAAGCCGAGCGCGCCCGTGGGCTCCTCGCTCTGATTCCAGGCTAAGATTTAGGATTTCCCGTGAAAAAATTCCTGTGGCTCGTGGCTTTCGCCGCTCTTTTGAATACTTCCTGCGCGACGTCGGTGCAGCCCCAGCCCTGTGACGAAAACGGCGAGGGCTGCCGCCCTTTCCGCACCGGCATGATCAAGTTCGACGACGACGTCGATAAACTCAAACCGCTGGGCGCGATCGACGAAGCGGGCTGGGCTCTCGCCACGCAGACCATCGTCGGCACCTACCGCGATCATTGGATCACGGCGTACGACCTGAAGAAGAAGCACAACCTCTGGTTCTACGATGCGGGTTCCGACCTCGTCTCGCCGGTTGATATCTTCGGCAGCTACGCTTTGCTCGGCCTTCGTGATGGCCGCATCGTCAAGCTCGATGTGACGACCGGCAAACTGGTGTGGGAAGCGCATCTCACGCAGTTCGTCGCCACTCACTTCGTCCTCTCCGGCACTTCGCTGATCGCCTATACGGTCGACCAGAAGCTCTACTCCATCGACTTCCAGACCGGGCAGACGCTCTGGGCCTATGACGCCGCGAGCTCACCCAATCTTCTCGTCAGGACGGGAGCCGCGCCGCAGGTCGTCGGCAACGAAGTCTTCATCGGCACCGTGGAAGGCGATATCCGCTCCATCCATATCGCGAACGGCAAAGAGAACTGGCGCCTGCGCCCGGGCAAGGATGATTTCCGCTTCAAGGACATCGTCGGCGAGATCGCGGTCGGCAATAACCAGCTCTACGTCACCCGCTATGATGGGCTCATCTTCGGCCTGGATATCCAGACGAAGCCGAACGGCACGCTGTGGGAAGTCCCGACCAGCAGCATCACGACCTCCGCTTATCGCGATGGGACGTACTACGTCGCCTGCATGAACGGCGAGCTCCTCGCGATCCAGGCGAGCAACGGTCGCCAGCTCTGGAAGACGAAGCTCGGCGAGTCGATCAAATCCCTCACGATCGGTGAAAAAGCGATTTTCGTCGGCGGCAGCCAGGGACGCATCGCGGCCGTGACTCTGGCCGGCGGTCAACTGCTCTGGCACGACGATCTGCAAGGCGCCCTCACCAAACAGCCCTTCGTGCTGGATGACGAGATCTACTTCTCGACCGGACTGCATGTGATTTATTCGTATAAGATCCTCTGAGGGGATCAGAGAAAACAATAAAAAAAGGGCCTGGTATTCCAGGCCCTTTTTCAATTCCAGACGACTAGATCAGATCATTCCGTCCGCGTTTCTTCAGCTCTTCCACGACGTGCTTCACGTCCTGGGCGCGGCTGGTCGGGCATACGAGTATCGAACCTTCCGAACACACGATCACGAGATCCTTCACGCCGATCGCAGCCACGACTTTCGCATCGCTGTCGATCGTCACGTTCTTCGAATCGAGGATCACCGCATCGCCATAAGCGAGGTTGCCGTCGGCGTCAGTCGCGAAGCTCTGAGCGAGCGCGTCCCAGCTTCCCACATCCTTCCAGCCGATATCGGCTTCCACGACCGCCACCTTGCGGCTCTTCTCGAGCACGGCCGGGTCGATAGCGATCGAATCGAGGGCGTTGTAGGTCGCCTGCAGATCCGCGTAGGGCAGAGCGTTGAAACTCTTCGCCGTGCCGAGCAGGGAGCTCAGGGACGCGAGCGAACGCGGCAGGAAACTGCGCAGCTCGCCGATGATGACCGGAACCTGCCAGCAGAAGATGCCCGAGTTCCAGAGAAAGCGTTTGGTCGCGATATACTGCTTGGCGAGTTCGGCATCCGGTTTCTCGCGGAAGCTGTCGACCTTGAAGGTCGCGCTCAGGCCTGGGATCGACTGGCCCTTTTCGATGTAGCCGTAACCCGTTTCCGGGTGTTCGGGCGTGATGCCGAGCAAGGTGATGTGACCCTGGCCGGCGGATTCGACCATCGCCCTCACGGTCTGATTGAAGACGTCGATGCGTTTGATCAAGGCGTCCGCATGCAACGAGAGGATGATGGGATTCGCCTGGCCCTGTTCCTGCGCCAGGCGCTCGATTTCGAGCGTCGCGAGGATCAGGGCGTTCGCCGTATTCTTCGCCGAGGGTTCGGCCAGGTAATGGCCGCAGAGGCCTTGCGTCTGCGCTCTCGTCGCTTCCAATTGATTGACGTGCGTAACGATCACGCGGCGCTCGACGGGGATCATTCCATCGAGGCGGCGAAGGGTCAGCTCGATCATGGTGGAATCGCTGTCGCCGATCGTGCACAGCTGCTTAGGGCGTTTTTGCCGTGATTTTGGCCAGAAGCGCGTTCCGTTCCCGCCTGCGAGGATCACGGCGTAGACATGGGAAGGAAGCTGAGCGGAAGTGGGGGATGCTGCCACGGTTTTCTCCTATTGAGAAGACTCGCCCGTCCCCTCATTGAAAGCAGCGACATTGTAATCCGCCGGTTTTGAAAGCTGAAGATTTTTTTTCAGATATTCGGCGAACCCTTGCAGGTACCGCGGCGCGCTCGGCAACGCCGTTAAAGCCTCCACGATCTCTAGGCCGAAATTGCGAATCGTCCGCGCCTTCGCCTCGCGTTTTTTACTCAGGTCGCGGTAGGTGTCGTTGTAGATCGAAGCCAGCCACCAGAGTGCGTAGGGCAGCGCCGGGCTGCTCGAGCGGTTCGAGCAGAAGGCCTGCCAGGATTCGAGCATGGTCTGGGCGTCGCCTTGCAGCTGCAGGTGCAGCCAATCGTTTTGCGCCGGCGTCGGGCGCACGCCCTCCTTCGGGTCCAGGAGGCGCCGGTGGTCGATGCCGTATTCGAAGACGGTGTAGTCCTTCTCTGAGCTCACGTGCTCCGCTGAGAAATCCTCGCGCGGATTCAGGGCGAAGAAATTCCCGTAGCGATAGAACTCCTTGGGTCCCATCGCTTCGTTGCCCTGCGGCGCGATGAAAGCGTAGATGAAGGTCGGCTTCTTGCTGACGTGCGAGAGGCTCATCAGGAACTTCGCGTTGTCGGCGAGGCGCGGGAAGTATTTTTCCTTGATCTTCGGCAGGAGGTTTCGCACGACGTTGGTCTTGAGGTTCCAGTAGTAGATCCCGTCCTCGTAACGATCCGATCCCTGCGCGGTGAACACCAGCTCGTAGCCGCCCGGCATCCAGAGGAACTCATCCACGCGGTCGGGGAAAGGCGTCATGAAGAACTGGGGATCGCTCTTGCTGCGGACCAGCAGCCTCTTGGCGTCGCCGCGGAAGCGGATATAGATCGAAGCGTAGAGCGGCCCTTCGGGCGAGGCCGAGCCTTCGAGCCCCATGCTCTGGTAGATGTTGAGGCGGCTGTCGTCGGGATTGTCGGTCTTCAGGCCCTCGGGCGGCTGCTTGAAGCCGCGGCTGTAGCTCTCGTCGTGCGTGCGGAGCACGGTGTTCTCCGCTTTATCGCGGCCGAACGACTTCACGTAGAAGGCCTCTTCGTCGAGCGGGACGTAGGCGAGGCGCTCGCCGAAGTTATCGTAGATGTCGAGGCGCTCGCCGTAGGAGTACGCGTAGGTGCGCAGCTCGGCGAGCGTCAGCGGCAGGCGCACCTGGTCCTTGTGGAAGCGTTCGATCCACTGGCCGACGTGATCGAGGGTCTTGCGGTTCCCCGTCCAGGGATGGCCCGTGAAGAGGGTGAGGGCGGTCGCCAGGATCCAGATCAGGGGAACGAGAATCGGAAGATATCTTAGGCGCATGTCACGACCTTGGCAAAATCCTGAGAGGGGCAGTCTCCGCTGCTGTTCTATAGTATAATCTCTGTAGACCAAGATTTTCTAATTTTCTTAGACCTGACTGAAAGCGAAGGTGAAGGCATGCGTATGGTATCGACACTGCTCAGAGCATGGCTGATCTTTGGAGGCTTTGCGGCATTTCCATTGATGGCCGTCGAAAAAGGGAATCTTTCCAGTATCAATACGGGGGATTCGGCCTTGACGGAAGTGAAGGCCGAGGACTTCGCCCCGCGCGCGCGCGTCCCCCTGCGCCTCACCATGTACGAGTCCGTGGTCGTCAGGAACGAGGCCGGCAACCGCCGCATCGTGAATAAGCCGCTCAATCCCGTGCGTTATAACTTCAAGGCGACGATCGACCGCATCAACCACTTCTACCTGAACGACCTGCACGTCGAGACCATCCCGGAGAAGTGGGACCACGACAGCCGCCAGTGGTCGCTCACCGTCCACTTCTATAAACGCTACGGCGAAGGCCAGGACCTCGAGGAGTCGATCGGCTCGATGAGCATCGCCGGCAATCTCGAGGGCGACGCTTCTCCCTATATGCTCAAGGCCCTGGCGCAAAAGAACTTCAAGGACAAAAACGGCAACCCGCTGCTGAATGTCGAAATCAACTCGAAAAACGCCTCCGAGAAGGGTAATATCGCACGCAGGGAAACCCGCGGAGCCCAGTGAGGCCAAGGCTTCCCGATGAGGGAGGTTGAGTTCGCATGTCTTCTTTATATGATGCCATCGGTGCTGAACGGATCGAACAGATCCTCAGCACTTTTTATTTGCGTTGTTTCGAGGACGTGATGATCGGCCACTTCTTTTTCGAGAAGGACCACGCCGAGCTCCTCAGGCAGCAGCTCGCCTTCACCACGGGCCTGCTCGGCGGTCCGGTCTCTTACGCCGGCCGTCCGCTCCAACCCCTGCACAAGGCGTTGAAGATCCGCCCGCCGCAGTTCATGCGCCGGCAGCGCATACTCGTGGAGACGATGGAAGAATACGGCCTCGAGAGGAATCTCATCGAGGCCTGGATCGCGGCGGAGGAGAAGCTGAAGCCGCTTATTCTCATGGATTATATGGATTGCCGTTCCTGATCAGGCGTCGAACGCCTCGGACTGCTCGGCCCTCGCCTTATCCTCCGACTTCGCCCGGAAGAACACCCGAAGAGGAATATCGCCGAAATCGAGGTCGCTGCGCAGGCGCTTCACGAGGAAGCGTTTGTAGGACTCCTGTATCTCTTCCGCCACGTTGCACTTCACGACGATGGTCGGCGGCCTGGCGCTCACCTGCGTGGCGAAGTAGAACTTCACGCGCTTCGAATAGCGTTTCAGGATCGCCGGCGTGTGGGCCTGCACCGCGTTCTGGAGCGCGGCGTTCACCGCGGCCGTGGGCACGCGTTTCTCGTAGGCGGCCATCAGCTCCTCGATCGAGGCCATGATCTTGTGGATGCGCTGGTTCTCGAGGCACGAGGCGAAGATGATGGGGATATACGCGGCGTCGCGCAGCTTCTCGTGGATGTCGCGCGCGTAGTCGCGGGCGGTGTTGGTTTCCTTGTCCGGGACCAGGTCCCACTTGTTCACGACGATGAGCAGCGGCTTGTACTGGTTGATCGCGAGCGAGGCGAGGCGCGCGTCCTGGTCCGAGAGGCCTTCGTCCGCGGCGATCACGAGCACCACGACGTCCGCGTCTTCGATCGAGCGCAGGCTGCGCATCACGCTGAGGCTCTCGATCTTGTCGAAGATCTTCTTGCGGCGGCGGACGCCGGCGGTATCGAGCAGCACGTAAGGCTTCTTGTTGTACACGAGGTGAGTGTCGATCGTATCGCGCGTGGTGCCGGCGACGTCGCTCACGAGCGAGCGCTCCTCGCCGCAGAGGCGGTTGAGGATGGACGACTTGCCGGCGTTCGGGCGGCCGATGATGGCGATCTTCGCGGCGCCGGCCTGCTCGGCTTTATGCGCCTTGAGATCGGTCTTGCCTTGCAGGTGGCTTTCGACTTCCGCGCAGAGGTCCCAGATCCCGCGGTTGTGGGCGGCGCTCACGCAGGTGAATTTATCGATGCCGAGCTCGTAGAACTCCAGCGCGTTCGGCTCGTGCTCGCGGCCGTCGACCTTGTTGACGACGTAGATGACTTCCTTGTTCTGCGATTTGAGGTAGGACACGAGCTCGCCGTCGTGGGGGTGGATGCCCGATTTGCCGTCGAGGACCATGAGCACGACGTCCGCGTCGACGATCGCCTGCTGGGTCTGCTCCCACACGATGTTCTTGCTGAAAGGCTGGTAATAGAGATCTTTGGTCTCGAAGCCGCCGGTGTCGATCAGGAGGAAGCCGGCATCGTCGTCCTCGACGGACGAGACGGTTCCGAATATGCGGTCGCGCGTGACGCCCGGACGATCGTCGACGATCGATTTGGTGCTGCGCGTCATGCGATTGAACAGCGTGGACTTGCCTACGTTTGGCCGGCCGATGATGGCGACGATTCCTGCGATCATGAAATACCCTTGTATCCTGTCTCTTCCACCTGTTTCCAGGTGGCGAGCGCCACGCGAGCGGCATCTTGCGAGGCGATTTTCTTCGAAGACCCGTGCCCGGTGCCGAGCGTCATTCCGCGGAATACCACTTCGACGGAAAAGTCGAGCTGGTGGTCGGGGCCTTCCCGTTTAATCACGTTATAGAGCGGCGCCTCTTTGAAAGCGCCTTGCGTTAATTCCTGCAGGCGTGATTTGTAGTCTTGTTGCGTCAAATCTGTCAAGGACGATGTCAGGATGTCCTTGTAAAGCTCGAGAATAACTTTCCTTGCCCCTTCGAGCCCTGCGTCGAGATAGATGGCCCCGAAAAAGGCTTCCAGCGCATCGGCGAGGACTGATTCCTTATTGCGGCCGCCGGCGCGTTCTTCGCCCGGGCCGAGGAGCAGGCAGGAACCGATATCGATCCCGCGGCTGATATGGGCCAAAGTATGTTCGTTGACCAGCGACGCGCGGATCTTCGAGAGCTGGCCCTCGGGGAACTTCTCCGGCCTCTGCAGCAGGACCGAGCTGAGGACGAGGCTCAGGACCGAATCGCCGAGGAATTCCAGTCGCTCGTTCCACGGTATGGGATTCTGCTGCCCATACTTCTTTTGCACGTAACGTGCAGCCGAGCTGTGAGTCAGCGATTCGAGGAGCAGCGATTGATCCTGAAATCGATAGCCTAGGCGCTCGCACAAGCGTTCCATCGCCCGAATCTGCGCGGGAAATCCTTCGCGAACAGTTTCAAAAATGGTATTGCTTTCCAAGGCTTATGGTTCCTATAGCGACTGTAAGTGACGTGTTTCACAGACAGGGAGGGCAGAAGTCGCGTCATTATAGGGTTGGGCTGAAAATATTCAAGAGTTTCTTCGTGGTGTCGTGCAGATAAGCCCCCGTTCATCCCTGGCCTCATGGCCTTGTGATATCATGAAAAGAACGAAAAAGGATCGCATGGTGAAAAATCTAGCCAAATTGTTCCTGCTGGTCTTGCTGGTGGGAGCGGGCTTTACAGGTTGGACTTACGTACATCTCCCAGCCTGGGCGATGCAGAAACGCGCGCTGCCGGCGCCCGCCGACGTGAAGCTGGTGAAGGGCGGCCGGCTCCGTGATTTCGCCCAGGAACTCCAGGATACGGGCGCGATCGACAGCGCCTGGAAGTTTCGCCTCTGGATCCGCTTCTACAAGGATTACTCCAAGTTCCAGGCCGGCCCCTACCGCTTCGAGGGCGACCAGTCGCCCGCATCCATCGTCGAGACCGTCGAGGCCGGCAAGACCTTCCAGCCTTACGAGCTGCAATTCGTCATTCCCGAAGGTTTTACCTTGAAACAAGTCATCGAACGCCTCTTCGCCCGCAACGTCGGCACCCGCGAAGAGCTCTGGGCGATCGCGCGCGACAAGGAGCTCCTCAAGAAATACCGCATCAACGGCGACTCGGTGGAGGGCTTCCTCTTCCCCGCCACCTACAGCTTCGAGGTGAAGCCGCCGGCCCGCGAGGTCTTCGAGAAGATGCTCAGGACCTTCTACCAGAACCTCCCCGAGGGGCTCGAGCAGAAGCTGAAGGAGCTCGGCCTCGACCTGCACCAGGCGGTGATCTTCGCGTCGCTGATCGAACGGGAGACTTTGCATGACGAAGAGCGGCCGAAAGTCGCCGAGGTGATCTGGAACCGCCTGCATGCCGGCGAGACCCTCGGCATCGACGCGGCCCTCATCTACGGCATCGAGGATTACAAGGGCGATATCACCTGGAAACATCTCAGGGACGAGAAGAACCCGTACAATACCCGCATCCACAAAGGGCTGCCCCCGGGCCCGATCGGTGCGGTTTCCATCGATTCCCTGGAGGCCATCCTCACGCCTACGCACGAAGGCTATAAGTTCTACGTCCTTAAAAATGATGGATCGAGTTATCACAATTTTTCACGTACACTTGCAGAACATAATCGCTTCGTGAAGCAGCTGACTGCTCCGTCCCTGAAACATTAGATTCCAAGCCGAAGGGTGATGAGGTGACCATGGCAACGAAAACCCCCAAATCCAAAAAGACGCCGGAAACTGCCGAAATCAAATCGGAAGTGAAGAAGCCGTCGGGCGAAGACAACCGCGATCATCAACGCGTCCCGGTCCAGCTCCTCGTCGACTACCGCTCGGGCGGCAACTATTTGTTCGATTTCTGTCGCGACTTGGGAACCGGTGGAGTTTTTATAGAAACAAACCGTCCACTAAGTCACGGAAGCGTGGTAGAATTAACATTCACACTCCCTGATTCAAAAGAGACTCTCGAAACCAAAGGGCGAGTCATTTGGGTTCAGAATGCGGTGCCGGATAAAGGTCTGGTCGCC
>JASLCY010000593.1 GCA_030151925.1 Oligoflexus sp. | reverse complement strand
TCGCCGAACTCCTCGCCGTGATCCGCGGTGAAGATCACCACCGTATTCCGGTCGAGGCCGCGGGCCTTTAAATCCCTCAGCACGTCGCCGATGAGGGAATCGACGAAGTTCACGCTGTTCTTATACATGTTCAGATAAGGCGTCGGATCCGTGTTGTGGCCGAGCTTCAAATGGTCCACGCGGGTCAGCGCCGGCTGGAACTTCTGCGGATAATCCTTCGGCGAGCTCGCCTGATGCACGGAATCATAGAAGAGGAAGCCGAAGAACGGGCGGCCGGCGTCGCGTTGGTCGAGGAACGCGCGGAAGTCGTCGCCGATCTCGCGGTCCCGGTCGTTGTCGGTCGCGCCGCGCGAGATCTTCTTCAGGTTCGGCACGTGCGCGAACACGGTCTGGTCGAACTCGGGCATCGTGAGTGGAGCGCTCGCGTAGATGCCGAATTGGTAATTCTCGTGGCGGAACTGCTCCATCAGCACGGGACTCGTCTGGCTGCTGCGGAAGCTTTCGAAGTAGGTGCCCGGCAGGCCGTAGAACATCGAGGCAATGCCGTGGCGCGTCGAGTTGCTGCCGCTCACGTGGCGACTGAAGTTCTGCGATTCGTCGGCCAGGGCCGAGGCGTTCGGCATGATGTCCTTCTGCAGCATGTCCGCGCGCAGCGTGTCGACCACGATCCAGAGCACGTTGAGCTTCGGCTGGGCGCTGGCGTCATAGGCGATCGGCAGCAGGGGATAAGCGAGGCCGGGATCGCCCGCGAGGGCCGGTTGCTCGGGAGCGAGATTCGACGAAGAAGCGCCCTTCAACCCGAGCGAGGCGAGGAACTTGTTCATCTTGGTCGGTTCGTTGAGCGGGAAGACGTGCCCGAGGCGGCTCACGGGCCGATAACCGTAGAAGTCCGAGACCGCGTAGATGCCTTGGCTCAAGGCGTAGCAGCCGAGGAAGAAGGCGAGGAACAGCTTCCTCGGATGGCGCGAGAGCATCTCGAAACGGAACTGGAAGCTCTGCAGGAGGCCGAGCAGGAAATAGAGGACCAACCACATCGCCAGCGCAGCGAGGCTGATCGTGATCAGGGTCGGCGTATCGATCGAGATGATCTGCCCGTGGCCCTTGAGGAACATCTGAAAGACGAGCATGTTGATGTGGAAGCGGTACTGATCGAACACGAAGGTATCGAGAAGTATCATGAATTGCGCGGCGGCGGCGACGCTCGTGACGATCAGGCGCTGCGCGAGCGGATTGCGCGCCAGCAGCAGCACGGGCAGGCACACGACGTACAGGATCAAGCCCAGGATCGCGAACTGCCCGATCCAGTTCGTGAGCGCATAGAGCCAGGCGATAGCGGTGTGCGGCAGGCTCGTGGGATTACCGAGGTAACGAAGCCCGAGCAGCTGCGCGACGATGATGTTCAGGAGGAAGGCCCAGCTGAGCCACGTGACGGTTCGGTAAGTCTCGCGGTTCATAAAGAAGGGAAGCTTGCACTGGCTGTAGGCCGGCAAAACGATATTCTCGGAGTAGGGAAGGCTCGTGCTTTTTTTAAAACAGGTCGAGTTCATACCAAGATTCTTTATGAAGATAGAGGCATAGGCTATATGAGAAGATGGTTTAGTCCTCTTTAATCGCCAAGTCAACTACCTGATCTTTATGACTGAGGATTCGGGGAAGGCCGCAATAAGCTCAGATTGCGGCCTCAACGGGGGATGCTTGCAGAGTATGGGTTTCAGCAACCGAGATTGTCGGTGCCGAGACTGTTGCCGAGCACCGCCGAGGTATTTTTGTAGAACTGAATACGGTTAGCTACGCCACTGGGGTATTTACCGTTGCATTCCACGGCGCCGTTGATCGATTTGATCGTTTCGCCAAAACCCTTGTTGCCCACCATTGCTTGGTGGCAGGTCATGGTCCCGGGACCGTTTTGAGTCATCCAATACCACATCATCGTCTGCCAGGCGACTTTAGCGTCAGTCGCTACGATATCCGGGTTATGCAAGAGGTCCATGCCGAGGAAATCGCCGGCCGCCTTGTAGTTGAAGTTCCAGCTGATCTGGATCGGGCCGCGGCCGTAATACTGCTGGCCTGCGGCGCAGGGAGCGGCGGCGGACGTGTTATCGCAGTATTTATCCCAGTTCGCCATATTGTATTCACGGGTCGCCTTGAATTGATCCGCTTCCTGCGCGCCGTTCGCCAGCAGAGCGGCGACTTCGCGTTTACGGGTTTCCATATCGCCTTCTTTGGCGAAGTTCGGCGTCGCATCCGCTGCCGCGACCAGGCCCTGATAGGTATAGAAGGGATTGCGGTTCGGGAACATCTGATTGAACTGCGCTTCGGTCAAGACGTTGGTAAGGCTCATGCCGGCGGTCATCGTCGTGGTGGTGGTATTACCGGTATTGGTATTTCCCGTGTTGGTCGTGGTCGTGCCGGTATTCGTCGTGGTCGTGCCGGTATTGGTCATGGTGGTCGTCGTACCGGTGTTGGTCGTTCCCGTATTGGTCGCGGTCGTACCCTGGGTGCTGCCGGTCGAGGCGGTGGTCGAACCGCTGTTGGCCGCCGATGTATCGGACGAAGCGCTCGAGTCGGAATTACCGGAGCCGGTCGAACTTGTGTCCGTGTCGCCGTAAGCGCCCTGCGAATCACCGCTGTTCACGTCCACGCGCACCAGAAAAGGCCGCGTCGGAGCGTTTTTACAAGCTACCAGTGAGACAAGCCCAAGGCTTAACCATAGGTTTTGAATCTTCACAGGCAGTCTCCTTTGTGTATTGCGAAAATCATCGGATTTCCCAACCGTCTTAGGAGGCTTATCGGTTTGAGCGAGAATCCCTTTACACCCCCCTTGAAAAAACCTGAAAAGGCGCCGTAACCCCGGATAAGCACTCCATTTGCGCAAGGTATTAAAGCTCTTACCGACGGATACCGATAAGAAATCCGTTAAGGTCGGAAAAAACTGCCCCTGCCTCCGGTCCGGATTTCGAGCCAGACTTGAAAAAGGACTATGTGTCTTACTCTTGGAGACGCTCATGAAACGCCTTGCTCTCGCCCTCGGTTGCGTGGGTCTCGCATTGACCGCTGCAGCCTGCCACAGCCGTCCACCGGCAAGACCAGCCTTCATTACGGGAAGCGGCGATGCCTCGGGTACGGGCGACGACGATGCGGGAGCGGTCGGCGACGCTATCAAAGGCGGTAAAAGCGCGGATGCGTATGGCGACCTCGTTTGCGAATCGCCCGACACGTTCCGCGGCCTTCGCGGCTGGCGCCGCCTCACGAACACCGAACTGATGAATACCGTCGCGGACGTTTTTCCCGGCGTAAGCGGCGTCGATTTCAGCGCGATGCCGAGCGATCTGCCGAAAGAAGAGATCTTCGATACCGTGAACGTGGTGAACAACTACGTGAACAGCGTGCGTTTCTCGGGTTATCAGGCCTTCGCGCAAAGCCTCGTCGACAAGATGGATCTGAGCAAGGTCCTGCCCTGTTATGCGCAGGGCGCGAGCTGCCTCAGCTCGAATCTCCCCAATCTCCTGCAGCTCGCGTGGCGCCGCCCGGCTACCGCCGACGAGGTGAGTACGCTCGTGGCGCTCTTCAACGGCATGAAGACGGACGGCCTGGCGGTTGACGCGGCGATGAAGTGGGTGATCCAGGCGATCGTGCTCTCCAATAACTTCCTCTATCGCACCGAGCTCGGCACGATCCAGCCGGACGGCAGCTTCGCGCTGACCGATTGGGAGCTCGCCTCGGCCCTCTCTTACACGATCTGGCGCCACCCTCCCAACGATATGCTGAGGAAGATGGCCGCCAACGGCGAGCTCAGCAAGGGCGATCTCAAGGCTCTGGCGACCAAGATGTTCGACGACCCCATGGCGAAGGCCGCGTTCAACGACTTCGGCAAGATGTGGTTTATCGCGGATAAAATCACGCGCACCGAAAAACCGGCTATTCCCGCCTATACCGCCGACGTTAAAGCCAAGATGTATCAGGAGCCCGGCAATCTCTTCGCGAACGTGATGTTCGACGCCGCGGAGAAGACCTATAAGCAACTGATGACCAGCGACTACACCATGGCCGATCCGGCCCTGGATTTCATCTACGGATCGAAGTCCAGCGGCGGCAAGACCATGTATGCGCAGGCGGAGCGCCGCGGTATCCTCGGCACTTCGAACTTCCTCGCGGCGAACGCAGCGGCCGACGCGCCGAATCCCGTGCTTCGCGGCGTCTTCGTCGCCAAACACCTCCTTTGCGAGCACTTCGAGCTGCCGCCGCCGACCACGGCGCCCGTGCACCAGGAAGGGCTGAGCAACAAGGAACTCTTTAAGCAGCATACGAAGGACGGCTGCGCGGTCTGCCACGCGGCGATCGACGACGTCGGCTTCACGTTCGAAAACTTCGACCAGATGGGCACTTTCCGTGCAACCGACGCCGGCCAGGCGATTACGGTCGACGGCAAAGCGATGATCGACGGGAAGAGCGTGCCGCTCACCAAACCGACCTCGCTCGGCGAAGCCCTCGCGGCTTCCAACCAAGGTCCTCAGTGCTACGTCCGCGAGGCTTTCCGTTACGCCTTCGGCCGTACGGAGTACTACACGCGTCCGAGCGTGACCAGCACGACGGCGGCTAAACTCACGATGCAAGGTGATCTCGACCGTTGCCAGATCGATTACGCGACGAGCAAGATGCGCGCGGCGAACGGCGACCTGAAAACCGGGATCCTCGAACTCGTCGGCAATCCGGCCTTTAAAATTCGCTTGATCGGCGCGGCCGAGAAGTAAGGGAGCAAAGAGATGAAGATCAAGGACAGCGTCACACGCCGCAAGCTTTTGCAATCGACCAGCAGCGCCCTGCTGCTTTATCCGCTGCTTCGCGTCTTCCAGATGGACGAGGCGATCGGTGCGACGGCCGTGCTGCCCCGCGCATTGTTCGTTCACTGGCCGACCGGTTGTTATCTCAATCAATTCTGGCCCGCCGGCGGCTCGGGACCGATCGGGGCCCTGCCCGTGGTCTCGGCTCCGCTCGAAGCGCACAAAAACGATATCATCCTCTTCAAAGGCCTCTGCACCCGCGGCGACACCAACCATAACGGGGCGCCGGCGCAGGTGTTCGCGGGCTGGGGCAAGCAGGGCGGGGGCATCATGCCTTGCGAGGGCTCGACCGCGCAGCCTTATTCGTTGGACCAGATGCTCGCGGATAAATGGGGCGACAAGACCCTGAAGAAGATGGTCGGCCTGGGCGCCTTCACGTCTTCGCCGGCCAGTCGCCAGACCGTTTCGTATAAGAACGGCGGCGCTCCGGAAGCTCTGCAGGACAACCCGAAGGCCGCGTATAACGACCTCTTCGGTTCATTCAGCTACAACGGCGTCGGCTCAACCGGGCTGGCGCTGGCCCAGGATAACGTTCTGAGCGGCAAAAAACGGGTCATCGACTACCTGCGCGGCGACCTGAAGAAAATCAAGACGACGCTCGGGCCGCTCGAAGGCGCGATGTACGAATCCCACGTCTCGGTGCTCGATGATCTGGCGAAGGATATCCAACGCCAGGAAGATTTGCAGAACCAGATGAACGGCGGCGGCAACGCCGGCGGCAATTCGAACGGCGGCGACACCTCGGGCGGTTCCAACGGCATGCCCTCGCGTCTCGCGGCCTGTAGCCCGAAAGGGATCCCGAACGGCTTCCCCAGCGACTCGGGCGCCTGGCACACCGATACGAAATACATCCAGACGATCTTTAAGCTCAACCGCCAGATCATGGTGCAGGCCCTGGCCTGCGGCCTGACCCGCGTCGGCCTCCTGCAGTTCGGCAACTCGGACTGCGAAGTCGATTGGGGCACCGGCCGCTACCACACCAACTCGCACGCGGGCGGCTCGGCCTATGCAACGGAACAGGCCCTGTTCATGACCGAAGTCGCGAACCTCTTCAACGACCTCAAAGCGGTGAAGATCGGCGACCACTCGCTCTTCGACGAGACGCTCACCCTCGCGGCGACCGACCTCGGCGACGATCCCAACGGCCACGACGGCGTAAACGTCGCCGCGTTCTTCGCCGGCAGCCTCGGCGGCAAGATCAAGACCGGGCGCATGATCTCCTATCCCTTCACGCCGCGCGACTGGACCACGCCGACCAACGGCATGACCTGGAACCGTATGCTCCTCACCTTCGCTTCGCTCGTCGGCGAGCCCGGCATCACGGAAATCGGCAGTACCGCTCCAAGCTACAAGGGCATTCTTCCGGAAGTCTGATCCTAAAAAACCCGCCCGGCCCGGTGAATCGTCACCGGGCTCCGGGCGGGATCCCTCTCTTGCCGCGGGCCTTATTCGGCCGGCGCCAAGGCGCCCTTCGCATCATCACAGACTTTGCTGGTATCGAGGTTGTCGAGCACGAGCACTCCGTGAATGCCGGAGAAGCGCGGCGCGCTCTGCTTGTAGGTCCAGACCTGGACGCCCTGGGCGTCGTATTCAATCAGCTGACGGCCTGAGTTGCCGAGGTTGTTCTCATGGCCCTGCCAGTTGGTTGTCACGATGTGGCCGTTGTTCAGGACCTGGAAATGCCCCGCATAGTTCGGGTGCACGGGGTCCTTGCCGTCCTGGTCCTTGCCGCCTATCGTCTGGATCAGCTTGTTGCTCTTGTCGAACACGAGCTCGGTCATGCCGTGGCCGCTGGCGACGATCGTGTTGCCGTTGGCGAGGCGGGTCGCGTAATGCGCGGGCCAGTTGTTGACCTGATAACGCGCGAGCTCCTTGCCGTCGGCCGACATCTCGACCATCGCGTCCTTGTTCGCCATCCCGTCCTGCGAGGTGCCGATGAGATAGGTGCCCGCCGCCGTGCGACGATACATGCGGCCGCCATGGAGATTGGCGAATTCGATCTTGTTATAGACTTTCTTGTTGTCGTCGACTTCGAGGATGACCGTGCCCTTGCCGCCCTGCAGGCCCTCGCCCATGACGAGGGTATGGCCGTTCTTGAGCCTCTGCACGGCGCCTACCGTTCCCCCGAAATCGAGGACGGACTGCATGATTTTGCCGGTCGTGATGTCGACGATATGGTAGCCGCCGCCGTCCTCGAGAGTGCCGACGAGGACCTGGTTATTGCCGACGAGCTGCAGATCCCTCGCGCCCTTCGGCACGTTCAGATCCCAATCCTTGCTCGGGTCGTCGAGGTTCACGTAAGCGATCTTGCGCAAAGGCTCGTCCGCGACGATGAAGCGATGCGGGTGGCAGGCTTCCGATTCATCGGTACAGGGCAGCTTGGTTTCCGTCGTCATGGTCGTCGTCGTGCTATTGCCGTCCGTGGTCGCGGTGTCGCCCGGGTTGGTCGTGCCAACGGTCGTGCCGCTATTCGTATCGACCTTATCCGCAGCGGTGGAATCACCCGAATCGGTATCGGTCTTGTCGTCGCCGCTGGCCGCGTCCGTACCGTTCGCATGAAAAGCCAGGCGCTGGGGCGGTGCCGTGCACGCGCTCTCGGCGACGAGGGCCGCCGCGGTGAGCGCCGTGAACAGGGAGAGGCTGATGGGATACTTGTTCGTCACGCTCTCTCCTCAGTTTTTATACATGATATAGCTGGTCACGTAGTATTTGGGGTCGGTATGGGCGCCGCCGTCGTAGTCGCAACCCGTGCCGAACACGCAGCCGGTGCAGTTCGGCGAACCGGGGCGGCAGGTGTTCTCGAAGGCTTCGGGCGAATACGTGACGTCCGGCTTTTGGTTGCTCAGGGCGTCGGTCACGTCTTCGGTCCAGGGATTCACGATGCCGCCCGGGCACCAGCCCGCCCGCGAGGGAGTGACGTTGCCGTGCTGGCTTTGATCGACGGAACGATTGCAGTCGTCGCGCCAGATCACTTTCGTCAACTCCTTGCTGCCGATCTTGATCGAATGCTTTTTCGGGCAGAATTCAGCGCAGTTCTGGGCATTGCCCTGGCCGTGGCCGGTGATGAGCGTGAAGAGCTTCGCCGATTTATAGCCGAGCAGCGGTACGGCGCTCGCCTTCCGCTCCGGGCTGCGCGAGGGATCGCCGTAAGCGATGTCGGCCGAGAGCAGGATGGGGACGATCATGAAAGTCGTTTGGTCGACGTGGCCCGGAATGTACTGGAGGCTTAAGTCTACGAGCCAACCGTCGCCGGCGTCGTTCCCCGGGCCGACCCAGGTGTCGATGAAGATCTTCAGTTTCTGCTGGCCCTGCAGCAGGGGCGCGAAGTCGGTGACGTCGAGGTCCCATTGGCCGCCGATGCCGTAAGGTGTCGCGAAACGCAGAATCTCGAAGATCTTATTGCCTTGGTCTTTGTTGTAAATCCCTACATTTCCATAACGATCCCAGGCGTCACAGCGCCCGTTGGGGCAAGAAAGCTTAAAATGCAGTATAATCTTGTTGTATCCATCGATGCTGTCGGGAAGCTTGACGTCTATGTCGCGTTCCCTCTTGCTGTCATCTCCCTTGAAATACATGTGCGTTCCCTGCGTGAGCGTCACGGTCTGCTCCTTGGGGAGAACCGCCGGATTCTTGGTCACGGGAATCTTGGGAGTCGTGTCGACCGTAGTCGTTTGGTTAGAGCCTGAGGCGGTGGTTTGCTGAGCGGTATTGCCCGTCGTCTCCCCGGTGGTTTGCGCCGTGCTCGTCGAGTCGCCGGGTGCAGCGCTGGTCTGCTCCGCACCATCTTTGGCCTGGGCGTCGGCATCGGTTTTCGACCCGTCGTCCACGGTTTTAGTCGCATTCTTGAAACCCAGGTTCGCAGACGGCGGCTTGCTGCAAGCCGCGAGCATAGCGAAGGCGATCGGTGCCAGATAGTGTTTCATAAGCGCGTCCTCAGTCAGGGGCCATGGATCTCGTAAGCATTACGGATCCCTTCTCTATCGGCCGATAGCGGCCCGCGCTAAAGATAAAATTGTAGTCTTTTAGTTTAATTAATTTAAGCGCTTGCGCGAAAGTTCCGGCGACTCCTGTCGAAGCGCCGAAAAGCTTATGTGGGAATTTGGGGAATTATATGACCAACTATCGCACTCTTCAGTCCTCTTTGATCACGACGCTGTTCGCAGCGCTCCTCGGGCTTTCAGCCGCTTGCGAAAGCAAGGCTCCTTCCCGTCCGACCTGGAGCACGACGGAGGGCAGCGGCGACGCGACGGCGGATACCGATACTTCGACCAATACCGATGCTTCCAGCGCTTCAACCGGTACGACGACGACTCAGGCCGATACCAGCGGCACGACGAAAACCACGACGACCGATACGGCGACGGGAACTACGACGACCGATAC
>JASLCY010000592.1 GCA_030151925.1 Oligoflexus sp. | reverse complement strand
CGTGGAGTCCGTATCGGTGCCTGTCTTGGAAAGATAAGTCCATGGGATGGAAGGAAAGTCCGGGCTTATGCGATAATAGGCTATAAGCATGGTCTCGCCAGGGGAGAAACAGCCTTGTTTCGTATATTCCTAAAGAAAAAGATTCTGTCGGGCGATTCGAAGAGCAATCCGAGCAGCGAACGCCCTACGAAACAAAGGAACCGCCGGGTTCATGAGCGCTACGCGGTCGACCAGAAGCACCTCACGGTGATGAACGACCAGGACATCCTGCTGATCCGCGACATCTCGGTGAAGGGCTTCTCGAGCGACGTCTCGCAGCGCGCCTACGAACGCTTCGATCTCGACGACGTATATTCCGCGCGCATGCGTTACCACGGCGAGGTCTACGACTTCGATCTGAAGGTCGCCTGGAAACGCGGCAACTCCGTCGGATTCGAGCTCCATGATCCCGCGACCCCGACAGTCCAATTTTTCCGTAGCCTCGTTCGTCCCGTTGAGCTTGCTCAGTCGCTTTCCCAGGTCGAGGCCGCTTTTATGGAAGACCATCAGGGCATGACCTGGTATCACGGAGATGATATTGATCTGCGCATTTGGATCAATGATGAAGAGGGGCTGCTCTCGGCCTGGCAGCTCGTGGTGGACGACCAGCTCGTGGAATGGTCGGCGGTGCACGGGGTCAAGACCGGCGTCCTGCGCCGGGAATCATTCAGCGAGGCCGGATTCAGCGATCCCAGCGGCATCGCGCGCGAGATGGACGAGAGGCCCGATCGCGATCGCATCCGCTTCGCCAGCGACATCATCCACTCGGGCACCTTTCCCGAATGCGCGGAGCTCAGCAAATCTCTCGAGGACCTAGGCCTCGCGATTTGAAACATCGAGGATGACCATGGCTGATTCCGGGTATCAAAGCCGGGTGCTGAAGCACCTGGCCGCATTGATGGCTAAAGAGGATTCCAAGGGCGAGTCGAAGGACGAGGGCACGGTCGCCGGCGCCAAGGAGCTTCTCTTCGCCCTCGCAGGTCTCGCTGGCAAAGGGAAGGACGAGCTGGTACAAAGCATCTGCCGCGAGATCGGCCAAGCGACGGCCGCGGTCCTCAAGGAGCCCCTCGCCCAGCTGCTCAAGGATCGTAAGCTGCAAGTGACCATAGAATTCGTGCCGGTGAAGAACAAACATGCGGAACCCTCCTTCCCAGCGTCCAACAAAAAGAAACCTCGAAGTCGACGTCAGTGACGTGGCCTTCGGCGGCGACGGCATCGCGCGCGTCGACGGCAAAGTGATTTTCATCGAGCAGGCGGTTCCGGGCGAGAGGGTGGAAGTCGCCCTCCTGCAGGATAAAAAGCGCTTCGCGAAGGGCCGCGTCGTGCGGAAGCTGAGCCCGGCGCCGGATGCCGTTCCCGCGCCTTGCCCCGTGTTCGGGCGTTGCGGCGGCTGCGACTGGCAGCACGTCCCCTACCCGAAGCAGCTGGAGTGGAAAGCGTCCTTCATCCGCTCGGCCCTGCAGAAAAACGCCCGTTACGAGCATCCCGAGCCTATCGCGGTCCGGCCTTCCTCCCAGGAATACTCCTATCGCAACCGCATCAAACTCAAAGCCCGGATCGCTCCCTCGCGGCGCTTCGAGTTCGGTTATCATGCGCAGGGCTCGCACCAGGTGGTGCCGATCGCCCAGTGCCCCATCGCCGATCGGGCGATCAATGCCTTGCTCGACGAGCTTCGGGATCTCGTCATGCCCGGTCGAGAGGCCTGGCAGGGCGAATGCGAACTGCAACGCCTCGAAGGCGACCGTCGTCTGCTCCACTTCATGCCGCCTCTGCCGCGCGAAGTCCATAAGGCGCTCGCAGCGGCCCTGCCGCGTGATGCGATCGCCGCGCCTTCAGGATCGGCCTTCGAAGAGTTCGAACGCGAGAGCGGCCTCATCTATGCGACGCAGGCCGGGCAATTCCAGCAGGTGAATCGCGCCGCGAACCATGCGATGCGGGCTTGGGTTCGTCGGAAGGTGGAAGAGACCGGAAGCCAAACGGTCCTCGATCTTTTCTGCGGCAGCGGCAACCTCTCGCTGCAGCTTTTGAACGGCCGCCGTCAGGTCTGGGGGCTGGAGCTCGCCGAACCGGCGATCGAGACCGCTCAGCAAAACCTGAAGATCAACGGTTTGAGCGGCGGGATCTATAAGTCCGGGCCGGTCAGCGAGCTCGCGAGGCTCTTCCCGGATCTGCCCCGAGGCCTCGATTGCGTCATCACCGACCCGCCGCGCCAGGGGATGGACGATTCCTTAAACGAACTCCTCGCGCTGCGGCCGAGGCACATCCTCTCGATCAGCTGCGACCCCAACACCTTCGCGCGCGATCTGCAGGGCATGCTCGAAGCGGGATATGAAGTGCGCGAATTGTTCGGTTACGATTTCTTCCCTCATACCTACCACGTAGAAACAATCGCCCACCTCGTAAGAGCGTGAGCGATCAGAAGGATAAAGGGCGAAGTATCTTACGAATGGCGATGGAAACTCGCCGTGAAAGCGTCGAGGAGCTGCGTGAGGTCGCCGAGCCTTTCGTCGGTGAGGCA
>JASLCY010000588.1 GCA_030151925.1 Oligoflexus sp. | reverse complement strand
GTTTTCATCGATCTCGACGGGACCTACCTGAAGCGCGACGCGACGGTGAGCCCACGCAACGCCGCGGTGATCCAAAGGCTTGCGGCCCAGGACGTTCGCGTCGTCTTCGCGACCGGCCGTCCGATCGAATCCATCCGGGCGACGGTCGGCGCGATCCATTCGAAGGATCCGGCGATCTCCCTCTCGGGATCGATGGCCCATCGATCGGTCTACGGGGAAGTCCTCGTCGCCAACACCATCCCCTTCGAGACCGTGCACAGCATACTCGAGACCTGCCGCGGGCTCGAAGGCATCGCCAACATCCTCGTCGACGAGGCCGAAGGCTTCTTCGCCCTGAGGCGCGACGAGGAAGTGCAAGAGTTCATCGGCATGTACGGGAAGGAGCCCGGCTCCTTCGATTTCGACCATATCCCCGACGCCCCCGTGCTCTCGATCATGGTGCATTCGCACACGCATAGGCCCGAGCTCTACCGCCTGCTCCAGGAAAAATACGCGAAAGACGTGCATTTCACCTATTTCAAGCAGTATCCCTGGATCGAGATCAGCAGCTTCGATTCCAATAAGGGCCTGGCGATGAAAGCCGTATGCAAGCATCTCGGCATCGCGCTCGAGGATACGATAGCGATCGGCGACGGCGCGAACGACCTGGAAATGATCGCGGCGGCCGGTCTCGGCATCGCGATGGCGAACGCGGATGACGAGATCAAGGCGGTCGCGGACAGGATCGCGCCCCACCATCAGGAGGATGGGGTCGCCGCGGTGCTCGAGGATATCTTCGCTCTTTCCTAGATCTGATAATCGAGCAGGGCTTCGCAGGAGCGGCAGCCCTTCTTGCCTTCCAGCAGGCGAATGGAGCGCGTGAGTTTCCCGCGGCTCACGTAGAAGAACGCGATGCCGGGCTCGATCTCGGGGAAGGTCTCGAAGAGCTCGGGCGTCTCTTCCGGGGCGCTGAGGATAGCCTGCATCATCCTGCCGAGCTTCAGACGGCATTCGCCGGTCTCCGTCCCCGCAGGAATCAGAGTCGCGCAGGCGTGATCGGTGATCGCCTCGAGCAGCTTCCGCTCGTCGGTCGCGAGCGTTTCGATATGCTCGCGGACGAGCGGGTAGAAGCCGGCGGCAAGTTTATCCCCGGTCTCCGGGCTGAAGGTCTGGGGCGAGGCCTCGAGCGCCAGCTCCGCGATGCGCGCGGCGGCGAAGGCGTAGAATTCCTCCAGCTGGTTCTTAAAGCTCCGGTACAGCGCCTGCTCGTCCTTCAATTTCGGCAGGAGGCGTCCGCCGTCCGCTATCCTCAGGACTTCGTCGAAATCAAAACGGAGCGGTTCCTGCACCGCGTTCTCGTGCGTCCAGTCCCCGGTGTAGGGATCGAACGCATAGAACCTCATGAAGAGCGCGCCGAACCAGGCGATCGCCGACAATGCCTTCTTCGTGTAAAGGATCTCCTCGGAGCTCAGCGTGTAATGCAGGCCGATTCGGGTCCAACCGGGTTTGAAGCCGTTGAGGACCTGCAGGATCAGGTCCACGTATTTGCTGGACTGGTCGCGTTCGATATGGAGGAGCTCGTGGCCGAAGGGTCCGGCGCACGCGCAGCCGGAACGGGCCTGGATGCCGAAGAAATCGTTGAGCAGGACCGCGACGTAGGTGTGGTGGAATTTCCGTTTGCCGTGGTTCACGAGGAACGAGAAGATCGGGTAACGTTTGCCGGGATCGCTGTTCCCCAGCAATTGCAGGCGCGGATGCCGCGCGAAGAATTCCATGAGGTCGCTGCAGAGCGCGTGCTCGCGGCGATCGATCGTTTCGCGGCCCAGCCAATCCTTGATCTGGAACGAAAGGGCCGCTTGCCACGTCTGGCGAATCGCGGGCGTGCCGGCCGATTCCCGTTCTTCGATCGATTCGTGGAAGTAATACTCCCAGGGCGTCACGGCCGCGACCGTGCCGCCGCCGCCGAACGAAGGATGGGCTTTCCCATCGTAGATGCCCTTGCGGCCGACGAGGAAACCGAGGTTCGAGCCGCCGAGGTTCTTATGCACCGACAGGTAGAGCGCGTCGATGCCGTCGCGCTGCATGTCGATGTCCGCATAAGGGCTGCAGGCCGCGTAATCGACGAAGAACATCGCGTCGTGCTTATGCAGCACTTCGCCCAGCTTCTTCAGATCGCTGCGGAAACCGGTGACGTTGGAGGCCGCGGAGAAGGAGCCGATCTTGATGTGGCTCGGATAGCGCGCGAGCTGCTCCTCGAGATCCCGGAGATCGATGTCGTTGACGTTGGGGCCTTGCCGCAGGGCCTTGATCCGCACGAAGTGGCAAAGCGCCGAGTCCTGCCACGACACGTCGTTGGAATGATGCTCGTAAGGCCCGACGAACACGACGACCTTCTCGGCCATCATCGCTTTCACGTCGATGCCGAGCTTCTCGGCGAGCAGCGTCTGGCCCTTCGGCGAGAGGTAGATGCCGAGGATCTTCTGCACCTTCTCTATCGCGCCCGTGGCGCCGTAGCCGGAGGGGACGACGAAGCTCTCGTCGCCGGCGCCGACGTGCTCCCTGATGCTGTCGATCGCCCGATGGAAACGCTGGGTCGAATAACGTCCGGTCGCGGAGGTCTCGGTGTGCGTGTTCGCATAGGTGCAGAGGCACTCGGAGAGGTAGCGCTCGATGGCCTCGAGGCCTTGGGCCGAGGCCGTGTAATCGAGGTGGAGCATGCTGCGGTAAGCCGGTGCGTGGACGGCCAGGCCTAAGGCCGCGCCTTGGTTCGGGACCGGGATCAAGGTCAGGCGGCCGACCTTATTCGCGCGGAGCCAGTTGAGTTTGGCTTCGGCGTCGGCGAAACGCGAAGGTTTTCCCAGGGCTTCCTCCACCGCGAGCGGCGCGAGGTTTTTTTGCAATAGCGTCGCGAGATGGGGTAGGGTATTCACTTCGTGGCCTTGATAGTCTTTAGTGTTAGCCTGCATGTCCTGCGGAGTGCTCATGATGCCTCGTATCCCGGTCGTCTGTGCCGTCGTTCGTCGCGGCGATCTTTATCTCGCCTGCCAGCGCTCCGAGTCGATGCGCGAGCCTTTGCGCTGGGAATTCCCAGGCGGCAAGATCGAGGCGGGCGAAACCCTCATTCAGGCCCTTCACCGGGAGTTGCTCGAGGAATTGGCGGCGCGCGTCTCGGTTCGAGGTATTCTACGCTCTTGCAGGCACGAGCAGAACCAGAAAGTGATCGAACTGAAACCTATTCTGTGTACGCTTTTGAGCGATGATTTCGTGTTGAGCGAGCACAAGGCTTTCCGCTGGCTTACAGCCGCGGAGTTCGAGCAGCTGGAATGGTGTGACGCGGATGTGGCGATCCTGGAGCTCTTGCGCGAGAGGGCGGTGGAGGATACCGCTTGGTGGGCGTGACTTACGCTGCGTTCGCCTGCTTCAGGGGAAGACGGATTCGTACTGTCGTATCGGCGTGATTTGTTTCCCAACCGATGTTTCCATCGAGAGAGGCCACAACCGATTTGGCGAGATTCATCCCGAGGCTTTCGGGAGCGATCACGCCGCTCGAAGCGATGATGATTTCGCAGCCGCCGCTCGCGTCCTGGCGCAGCCTGAGGATCACGGACTTCTCCGGAGCCGAGGCCGCCGCGTCCGTCGCGGCTTCGAGGAGGAAGAGCAGGGCCTGGCTCAGATCCACTTCGCGCCCTTCGATCTCGAGATCGAGCGCCAGCTCGCAATCGAACGTGATCTCCTGGGTCTGCGCGCGATTGCTCACCACCTTGCTCATGCGTTTCATGAGGCGGCTGAGGTGGATCACGCGCACGGTGTCCTCGGAGGTCGGGATCGAAGCGAGGCTCTCCAGGTCGAGGACCGCATCCTGAATGCGGAACAGCGTTTTTTCCAGGCTGCCCAGTATGCTTTCGTAACGAGGCGTGAGGAGGCCGTCCTTCTCCATGGTCGCTCGAAGCTGCTCTGAGCGCCCGACGAGGATCGCCAGAGGGTTGTTGATCTCGTGGGCGATGCCCGCTGCCATCTCACCCATGGCTATGAATTTGTGGTTGTTCAGCTTGCCCTTCGTCAGGGTCACTTCGCGATGACGATACTGGAGCTTGTTGAGGACCTCGTGGAAGAGAGACTCGATCTCGGCGAACTCGCATTCGAGATCGCTCGCTTTGTAGACCACGAGCTCCTGCGGGGCGAGGGCCATCGTATCGAGCTCCTTGAGGGTGCTGCGCAGTTTATGGAGCGGGCGAATCAGAACGTAGTGCGCGTGCAGGCTGAGGGAGACGCCTATCGTGAGCACGCTGAGGAAGCCGAAACCCCAGCGCACCGCGGCGGATTCCGTCTCTTTGTGGATCTCCGCATAGATCAGGCCGAAGGTTATCGCCAGGACGCTGCAGAGAAGCAGGGTCTGGAGGATATAACGCAGTGTGATGCGGCTGTAGAGAGGTGGCACGGGGCCCTCCTGAAAGTATCGCTAAGCTATCGACACCTCAGGAGAAAACTGTAGACTTTGACTGGGACGAGAGCCCGGCGTTCGCCTTTAAGGGCTCGATATCAGAGCCCCGCGAGGAATATTTTGGCTTTTTCCAAAACGGGGTAGGGGATCTCGTGGCCGCCGTTGAAGGGCACGAACTCCACGGGCATCTGATAGTCGCTCAGGAAACGCGAGAGTTCGGTCGCGCCGTCGACGGGCAAGACGTTATCGAAACGGCCATGGGATTGGAAAATCTTGAACGGTTTTTGATTCTCGGCTTTTCGTGTTTTGAGCGCTTGCTCCCAGCGGGCCGCGGCGACGATGTTGCTCGAGAGGAGCAGGACGCCGAGCAGGGGCTGGGCCGTGCGCAAAGCGAAATCCAGGCTCACCATCGAACCCTGGCTGAAGCCGCCGACGACGACCTGATCGTAGGTCGCGCGCAGCTCCTTCACGAGACCTTCGAGCAGCAGAGAGGCCTGATCGAAGCCAAGCGGAATTTCGTTCCGGAAGGGACGGAGTTCGCCCCGCATAAGGGCTTGCTCTAATTTCTGCATATCGATCGGGAACCAGGCCCGACCGGCGTACCCTGGGGCAATCGGCACTTCCAGAGGCGCATTCGGAAAATACCAATCCCAGCTCTCGCTCGGATCGATGATGTCCGCCAGCCCCGTGAGATCGGCGAAATTCGCGCCGAAACCATGAAGCAAAACAATGCAACGTTTGTTGCCCGGCGTCTTGCGCATGAGGTTGTCGACATCCGCTATGCGTTGAAAAGTACATGCATTCATAGGGCGTTCGCCTTTCCCTGCTTAGGTTTGCTGGGATTTTGTAACAGCGTGCGTTGATTTCCGCCATAAATTTGTGAATGGAAGGTCACATGAAAACCGGCCCGAGGAACCGGATCTTAAACAGGCGAAGAGCGAAAAAATTGTGTTAGTATGAAAGCAGGACGTGCGAAAGTTTCT
>JASLCY010000566.1 GCA_030151925.1 Oligoflexus sp. | reverse complement strand
TGGCCTTTCACCTTCGGTACCTCGTGCTGCGGTATCGAGATGATGTCGACTCTCTCAGGAACCTACGACCTCGCCCGTTTCGGCGCCGAGGTCGTGCGTTTTTCCCCTCGTCAGGCCGATATGCTGATCGTGGCGGGCACCATCACGACGAAGATGTCCCCCGTCCTCCGGCAAGTCTACGACCAGATGCTCGAACCCAAATGGGTGATCGCGATGGGCGCCTGCTCGTCGTCGGGCGGTATCTTCGATACTTACTCGGTGCTGCAGGGCATCGATGAAATCATGCCGGTGGACATCTACGTCCCCGGTTGCCCGCCTATCCCGGAAGGTTTGATCCACGCCATCCTCAAGCTGCAGGAAGTCGTGCAGACCGGCGGCCCGAGGCCGCAGATGCACAAACTCACGCGCGAGGAAGCGAACGACGCGATGAGCTTCCGCCGCGCGAAGGGCGAGCTGCCGATGTTCGATGACTCCAAACCGCTGAAGGATCAGATCAAATGAGCAAACTGAAGGCGGCTCAGCAGGCCGAGCAGGATCGCGTATACGCGGCGTTGGTGCAGCTTTATCCGGGTCATCGCATCGACCGCGACGTGAACACGGAGCCCGTGCTCTGGCTCAACGGCGTGAACGAGCTTATCCCGACGATCCAGAACCTGCGGAAGAGCGAGGACCTCCTGGTCGACCGCCTCACGGACGTGACGGCCTACGATAACGTCGACGGCATCGACGGCCAGAAGCGTTTCGTGGTGGTTTACCTGCTCTATTCGATGAAATACCACGCGCGCGTCCGCCTCAAGCTGCTCGTGGACGATGCCGAATCCGTGCCTTCGATCTACGGCTTCTGGCGCGGCGCGAACTGGCTCGAGCGCGAAGTCTACGACATGTTCGGGATCAAGTTCTCGGATCACCCCGACCTGCGCCGCATCCTGATGGACGAGCGTTTCGAAGGTTATCCGCTGCGCAAGGAATACGAGCTCAAGGATCGCCAGCCGTTCCCGGACGCCCTGCCGGTGCGCATCGCCGCCCGCACGGAACCAAAACAGATCCAGGAGAAATAACATGCTGAAAGAACTCCGTACGTCGCTCCTGGAAGAACGCAAGAACCTCGCGGATTTCTACAACCCGCAGGTCCTCATCAACATGGGCCCGTCGCATCCCGCGATGCACGGCACGCTCCGGGTGATGTGCCGCGTGAACGGCGAGACGGTCGAGGATGCGACCTGCGAGATCGGCTATCTCCACCGCGGCATCGAGAAACTCGCGGAGAACCGTACCTACCATCAATGGATCGTCTACACCGACCGCCTGAACTACTGCTCGGCGCTGGCGAACAACATCGCCTACGTGATGGCCGTGGAAGACCTGCTCAAGATCGAGGTCACCGAGCGCTGCCAGTGGATCCGCGTGATCTGCATCGAGCTCGCCCGCATCATCGACCACCTCATCTGCGTGGCGATCAACGCGCTCGATATGGGCGCCCTCACGTGCTTCTGGTATCTCTACCACTGGCGCGAAGAGGCTTATACCATGATCGAGGCGATGTGCGGCATGCGCCTCACGACCTCCTACGCGCGCATCGGCGGCATGAGCTACGACCTGCCCGACAACTTCGATTCCATGATGCAGAAGTTCCTGAAGGGCCTGCCGAAGTCGATCGACGACGTCGAGAAGCTCCTCAGCTCGAACCGCATCTGGGTCGACCGTACGAAGGACATCGGCACGCTGACCAAGGAGGAATGCCTCGACTTCGGCCTCACCGGGCCGGTCGCCCGCGCCTCGGGCCTCGATTTCGACCTTCGCCGCGACCGTCCCTACCTCACGTATCCCGAGATCGACTTCGAAGTCGTCTGCGGCGTGAAGGGCGACGTCTACGACCGTTATCTCGTGCGCATGGAAGAGATGAGGCAGAGCGCGCACATCCTCGCGCAATGCATCAAGAAGATCCCCAAGGGCCCGCTGTGGGTCGACGAGCGACTGATCAAGATTCCGCCGAAACAAGAGGTCTACACCAACATGGAGACCCTCATCCACCACTTCAAGATCTTCATGGAAGGCATCGAGGTGCCGGTGGGCGAGTCTTACAACGCGATCGAGGCGCCGAACGGCGAGCTCGGTTTCTATATCGTCAGCCGCGGCGGGTCGAAGCCGTGGCGGACCAAGATCACATCGCCTTCGCTCAAGCTCTTCCAGAGCTTCGAGCATACGATGCGCGGCGCGAAGATCCCCGACGCGATCTCGGTCCTTGGCAGTTTGAACATCATCGCCGGCGAGCTCGATCGCTAAGGAGTGCTGCATGATTATCGATCAGGACATTAGCCGCAAGATGGATGCTCTGCGCGAGCATCTGCCGACGGAGCAGGCGCTGCTCCTGCCTCTGCTCCATGCGATCCAGGCGAAGGAAGGCTGGGTCTCCGAAGGCGCGGTGCGCGAGGCGGCGGCTTATCTCAAGCTGCCGATCGCCCGCGTGCAGGAGGTCGTGAGCTTCTACACGATGTACAACCGCAAACCGGTCGGCAAGAAGCACGTGCAGGTTTGCACGAACGTCGCCTGCTTCCTGCGCGGCGCCGACAACCTCGTCGCCGATCTCGAGAAGCGCCTCGGCGTCCACTGCGGGGAGACGACCAAGGACGGCTGCTACACGCTTTCGGAAGTCGAATGCCTCGCCGCCTGCGGGACCGCTCCGGTGATGCAG
>JASLCY010000023.1 GCA_030151925.1 Oligoflexus sp. | reverse complement strand
GCTTTTTCTATGGGAAGCCGCCTCTAGGCGACTCGATTCTCACCGGAGACGGAAGATGAATCCTGATCCTTGAAATCAGGATTGAACTCATATTTGCCGAAACGCAAGATCGGGAAAAAGAGCCTGAAAAAACGCTCCCGCAGCCAGGTCGCGAGCCCCGTGGCGCCGAGGACGAGCAGGGCGAGGAGGAGCATCCAGCCTCTCAGCTCTTGCATGGGTTTGGCATCAGGACGTTTCATGGTCTGCCCGTGGCAAAGGTTCACGGGTGTCTTCGGCTGCTTTTGCGGAAAATCAAGGCCGGACGGTAAAAATCACGAAGGACCGCGGCGGGACCCTGATTTCGGAGCTCGCGGCCGAGAGCACGAGCTCCGCCCCGCGTTCGAGTTCGGTGAAACGCGTGCCTTCCGCATAAAGGCCGTCGATCGAGAAGCTCTTCTCCACGCCGCATTTATTGATGCCGATGAAGCCTTTCGTCCCGCGCTGGAAAGCGATCAGGCAGGTCTCGGCCGCGACTATCGTCAGGGGTTCGCCCTGCACGGTATTGTGGAAGCGGAGGAGGCCCTCGAGCCAAGGCCGCTTCGCCGAACCTTCGTCCGCGCCGTAGACCAGCGGGCTCCCATCGTTTCGTCCCAGAATATAACCGGTGGCGAGCTTTTGATCGGTCGCATCGAGTTGCCAGGAGGCCAGCAGCGGATCGCTCCGCAGCTCGGGATCGTCGACGAAGGTGATCGCCTTCGCCGCGGGCAGGGCCTTATGCATATCGATCAGGTGGACCTCGACCAGGCTCGCGAGCGAGCCGCCGATGGAAAACGCATCGCTGATGCTCGAACGCAGCGGGAAGTCGAACAGTTTCATCGTATCGGTCTGCTCATAGGCCGCGAGGTCTTTCCCATACGACCTCGAATCGACCGGAACATGCCCGATCACGGTCTTATCGCCCGCCAGGTCGGAGGTCAGGGCCTTACTATAGAAGTCAGGGCTGCGTCGGCCCACCCCACGTAGGACGTAACCGTCGACGCCGAGCTGGTTGAGGCCGTCCAGAGTCTGGCGAAAGGCCTCGATCAAGCGTGTTTCGCTGCGGCCCTGCGCCGCGTCGATATCCACGAGACTCAGCACCTTGAGCCCTGTCTTATGTGCCGCATCGACCAGACTCTTAAAGTCAGCTTCGCCGCCGAGAGCGCTCCGCCGCTCCACGAGCAGCTGAGCGTAACCCAAGTCAGCTAGGCTTTTCAGCTGATTTTGCAGCTGGGGATAGGAGGTCGGGGCGGTCCATAGAATAATATCTGTCTTGGTCGGCTTCGAAGAGGAACTCACGGTGCCGTTTGAACTTAGAGAATCTTTGGGTTCCTGCAAAGTGGCGCAAGAAGCTGCAAAAACTGCGAGAAAACAACCAAAAACTGGATTAAAACGACTCATTCGCGCCCACTCGTTACAAATTATTTTATTTCCCGACCTGTCGATACTTTGCCTGAAACGGGTCGTACGAATAAATCCGTAAATCTAAATAGCCTGCCTGCCAAGGGTTTCAGGGTGTCACTCAAGAATTTGTCATAAAGGCAAGACGTCAGGTAGTTTAGTTTCGATAAATAGAAAATTCCTCGATAACTGGCTAGACAGTCAAAAGCAGATCATTCACTTCTGTTTTAGAGGAAAGAGCATGAGAAGAAAATTTAGCCAAACCTTTGTTAGCCTCGCGTTCCTAGCTACTGTTTCTGTTGCTTGCGGCCAAGCTGGCCAAGAAAATAGCGAAAGCAAAATCTACGGCGGAACGAAAGTTGCTGCAGGCGGATGGCCTTCTACGATCGCTCTGACTCAAAACGGCAGCATCTTCTGCTCGGGTACGGCAATCGCCCCAACAGTCGTCATCACCGCTGGCCACTGTAACATCGGCAGCGCTTCTTCTATCAAAGTCTATGTTGGCGACGGTAAAGACGGCGGCAACTTCTCGGGCCAATATGCAGTCTCGAAAATCGCCAGCTCGCCTAAATACCAAGGCGAAAGCGGCGAAGGCAACGATATCTCGTACGTTGTCCTCAAGACTCCGTTGACTCTCCAAAAAACCGACTACGTAAAAGTTCTGACAGACTCTGCAGAACAAAAAGAACTTCTCGCGGTCGGCGCGACCGGCCACATCGTAGGCTTCGGTCTCCGCAGCAGCACAGCGATCGGCCTCAAGTATGAAGTCGACGCTCCTGTCGTCAGCAAGATCAGCGCTCTCGGCTACGACAAAGCAAGCGAAGTCGCGATCGGCGGCAACGGCAAAGATTCTTGTAACGGCGACTCGGGCGGACCCGTCTACGGTAAACTCAAGTCTGGCGAATGGCGCGTATACGGTATCACTTCGCGCGGCGGTTCTTGCGGTACAGGCGGTATCTACGGTCTGATGTCTGCGAACATCTGCTGGGTACAAGACGATTCCGGCGTTGACCTCGGCCTCGGTTCATTCTGCGGCGGCTCGGACAATGGTTCTTCGAACAGCGGTTCCGACAACGGCTCGAACTCGGGTGACAACGGTTCTTCGAACTCTGGCAACAATGGTTCGAACAACGGCTCGAACTCTCCGTTCCCAGGCAACAACGGTTCGAATAACGGCAGCAACAATGGTTCGAACAACAACGGTTCTTCGAACAACGGCAACAACGGATCCGTCAGCAACGATCCTTGGTGCCAACTCTTCGGCTGGTGCAGCTGAGGATGGATGTCCCTCTCAGGGTCATGTCATTCGATTAAGTTAAGATCTTTAGGGCGCCCTCGGGCGCCCTTTTTTTAATGAAAACACACTTTCAGCAAGCCCTGGTTGCTTGCGTAATTCCCTGCATGGTGCATTTTGATTTGAGTCTTAAAACTGATATCGGCCAGAGGCAAGGGCGTTCCTTGCCAAAAACCGGCCTTGGTGTAGGGCGCATCATCGGGGCGATATTGCGCTCCCCAAACCAGGAGAGCTCCGTCTGGAACGTTACTATATTCAGGATGAACGCTCGCGAGCGGCCCCGTGAGATAACCTCTCCCGTCCGTCATCAGGCAGCCGTCGCAGAAGCAGTTGCTCCAGATGCCCGTGACCTTCGTGACCTTGGTATGCGGAACATCGAATTTGATCGTCGTGAGCTCATCCTCGGCTTTGACGTCGAAACATTCTTCCCAGGGCATCGTGCCTTCGCCGTCGTAACGAATGTCGGCCCCCATTTCGGCCATGGTATCGAGGTAGGCCTTGATATCGGGATGGGTGAGGTTAACCCAATATCCCCTTCCATCGGAATCATCCGCACTGGTCACGCCGACGAGCTGCCCCTCACGTAAAGCCGCGCCTCCGGAATCACCGGGACGAACCGTGGAATTCGTGCCTTCCTGCCCCGCGATCTTCGGCGAGAGAGTGCCGATAACCCTAAACATGGTATTCCGGTAAAAATCGATGACATGGTTGGTGCCGTAAGCCCATTTCAGGCTGGCAAAGCCGGCAATCGTTAATTTATCCCCTATGACGACGGGTTTGGTCGATATCGGAATCCAGGCGGGAGCGACGTCCGCATCGAACTCGACAAGGCGGTGACAATATTCTGATCACACGAAGCAGCATGGCGGCATCCTTAAGAAGGCGCGAGTTTTCGATTGGCGATCCTATCGAGCATGTGCAGGGTCAGTATATAGTCATGGAGGAGAGCGATACAACGATCCGCCTCGATAAAATACGGTTAAAAACAACAAGCGTGGCCGCAGCAACTGGATTGAGAATTCAGTCCTTGCGCAAATCGCTCGTGATGAATTGTTAGGATTCCGTTCCCAAGAAGTTGGCCGCGAGACCGGTCCTCCACCCCCGAACCGTTTAATCAATTTTGCGTTCTAACCTCCCGACCTTAAAAATATTTTCACTTTCCCTAAAGTAATTCCCTGGAAATGCCGATAAAGGCCCGCTTACTGGGGTGTTCAACCTCGAACAATACCAGTAAATCCAATCCCTTAGTTCCCGTGGAGTTCTTATGACCTGGAAAACTGTTGTTGTCCCCCTCTCCGTCGGCATCCTACTTTCAACGGGGGTTGCCTGTAGCAACTCCCCCCAAAGCCAGATCAGTGGCTCGTCCTCCCGCCCGGCTCTTCCGAGCTATATCGCTGCTAAAGCAGGGCCTAAAGACGTCATCGTTCAGCTCTTCAACTATCCTTTCACGCAGATCACCGCGGAGATGCCCCTGCTGAAATCCATGGGCTACGCGCAGATCCACGTGTCTCCGCCCAACCTCACGATCGACTCCGATCAATGGTGGGCCCGCTACCAGCCCGTCGATTACCGCATGATCTCCGGCCCGCTCGGCAACGAAGCCGAATTCAAGCAGATGATCAAGGTCGCTCACCAGAACGGCATCAAGATCATCGTCGACACCGTGCTGAACCATACGGCCAACGAATCCTCGCCGCTGCCTCAGGAAGCGAAGGATCTGGTCGCGGCGGAAGGCCCCCTCTTCCAACCGAGCGACTATCATGAAGCCGTCTGCATCTCCGATTACAACGATCCCTGGCAGGTCCAGAATCGTCGCCTCTGCGGCGGCGACGGCGACACCGGCCTCCCCGACCTCGACCAGAACTCACCGCACGTCCTGCAGGTCCAGCGCGAATTCCTCGCTCGCCTCGTGGGCTACGGCGTCGATGGTTTCCGCCTGGATGCGGTGAAACACATGGATCCGAACTACTTCCCCAAACTCCTGACGACCGATCTGATCGGCAATCGTTTCGTGTTCGGCGAAGTGATCGCCGACGCCTCGACCTACGAGAAAGACCTCAACCCCTACCTCAGCACGAGTTCGATGAGCTTCTATGATTTCCCGCTCCGCAAGTCGCTGCAAGACGCGCTCGGTTACGGCGGATCGATGAAGAGCCTCGAGCCCCTCAGCATGGAAGGCGGCCACCGCGCCTTGAGCTGGAACCGCAGCGTCGGTTTCATCATGAACCACGATATCCCGAACAACGGCGGTTTCCGTTCGTGGATCCTCGAGCCGACCGATGAGGAACTCGCCTACGCGTTCCTCCTGGGCCGCGCGCAAGGCGTTCCCTACGTGTACTCCGACCTCGGGACCAAAGGCGGCGCGGGCCTCATCGACGACCGCTGGGATCACGCTCACCGCAGCGAGATCATCGGCAACATGGTGACGTTCCACAACTACGTCTGGGGCCAAAGCGAAGACATGCTCTACGCGGACGACTGCGTTTACGTCATGAAACGCGGCGATCAAGGCCTCTTCGGTATCAACAAATGCGATGAGGAGAAGTCCGTCCTGATAGGCCAGGTCTTCGCGGATTCGAACGCCTACGACCTCGTATCGCGTTCGTCCGTGACGCAAGACGATACCCTGAGCGTCCCCGCGCGCAGCTATCGCCTGCTCGTCCACCGCTGAACGCAGCAAATGAAAAGGCCAGGGGCGTCACGCCTCTGGCCTCTTTTTTTGTTTCAATGCTTCCGTCTTAAAGCTTGGATTCCCGGACTTCCATCAGGTACTTCGTGCTCGGCGAATTCTTGATGATGTTGGCGATCTTATCGCGCGAGAGGTTCGTGAAGTGGACGGGCGTCGGATCGAACTCCTCGTGGAAGAGCTTCCAGCCGCCGTTATCGATGCGCTGCCAGTAGAGGACCTTTCGGCCGATCGCGGAGAAGCGCTCGTCGCCCTGGAAGTCCTGGTTCATGATCGCGACCGCGTAACGATCGTGCGTGAACACCCGAACGTCGTGCATGGCCACCGACATGTTCGTGTAGGACGCGAACACGCGCGCCTTGTACTTCTTGTATTGCTTGAGGTTCTTGTTGTCGACCGAGCGGAAGTTCGGGATGAAGAAGCTCATGTAGCGATCGATGTCCCGCGCGTTCCAGGCTTCGGCCCATTCGCCCACGAGCTTCGTCACCTGCGCGACGTCGTCCGGGCGATTCACCTTGGTCGCGTCCTTCGCGATGACGATCACCGTCTGCGCCGGCGTCATCCATTGCGCGAGGGAACGGATGTCCGAATTATAGAAGGCCACGCAGCCTTCGGTGACTTTCGCGGATTCGATGCGGCTGTCGTTCTCCACGCCGTGGAGCCAGATGCCGTAACCGGTCTTGCCTTGGAAACGATCGAGCGGATTCGGGAAGTCGATGGGGATCGCCACGGGGCCGTATTTCGCCGGGAGGCCGTGGGTCATGATGCTTTTAGCGAAGTAGATGCCTTCCGGGGTCTTGTTGTCGCCGGACTTTTGTTTGTCGCCCTCTTCCTTGCCCGTCGCGATGCGGAAGGAGATCAGCTTCTCCGACTTCTCGCCCAGCTCCGGCCAGGTGAGGAGATCGGCTTTCATGCGGCCCTTGTCGACTAAGAGAAAGACGAGCTCGCTGTTCTTATCGTGTATGGTCTGGGTCGTCGCCTCGTCTTCCGCCCGCGCTGGCGTCACGGCAGAACAGAATGCGAAAAGATCAATAAACATCGTCTTGAAAAAAGACAGTGAAGTCATTTACAATTCTCTAATTGTAATTAACTAGGAGGCGATATTGTACTTTTCTAATAATTCTAACACGCTTCTGAACTCGTTAGGTAGAGGGGCCTCGAAAGCCAGGCGACGCCCGTCCACAGGATGAACGATTCCTAAACGGCGAGCGTGCAGGAGCTGACGGTCGACCGCCTCCAAGGCATCCCTCACCTCGGGCGCGAAGCCTTTCGGCAGGCGGAGCGTAGGCGCGTAGAGGTTATCGCCGACCACCGCGCATTTGAGCTCGCGGGCATGGACGCGGATCTGATGGGTCCGGCCCGTGCTCAGGCGCACGGTCGCGAGGGTCAGGCGATTGCCGTAGACCTTGCGTTTCGCGAAAAAGGATTTCGCATAACGATAGCCCTGCATATCCTTGCCCGAGCCCTGCTCGATCATATATTCCTCGGGGCTCATCGAAGCGAAACGCAGCCTGTGCCGCGGATCGCGATGGAGATAACTCTCGATCATCACCTCGTCCTCGGGCAGGACGCCGTCGAGCAAGGTCACGTATTCGCGGAAGTTCGACTTTTCCTTGAACTGGGCCGCGAGATGGCGAAGGGCTTCGGTCGTCTTCGCCAGCACCATCACGCCCGTCGTTTCCTTGTCCAGGCGATGCACGATGCCGGGACGATCTTCATCGCCGGGCAGGGCCTTTGACCCCATGTAGGCGCGGAAGGCTCCGGCAACCGTCGGCTGCCCGTGCGTGCCGGCGCCCGGATGGATCGTGAGGCCAGCTGGTTTATTGATTACCAGAATGGCATCGTCTTCATAGAGTATATTGAGGGGAATAGTCGGCTGGACCATGTCACTGTTGTTGTTTTGCGACACATGGTGAATTTCCACGACGTCGCCCGGTGAAAGGTCAAAACCGCTCTTGGCCTTGGCCCCGTTGACGAGGACCAGGCCTGCGCGTATCCAGTTCTGCAGGGTTGAACGGCTGTGGGAAGAAAGCTCGCGGGCGAGATACTGGTCAAGCCGACCTGAATCCGCGTCCGAAACCGTTAAGATGGTTGTGTTTTGCTCTGCTCGCGCCAAAGGTTGTATTTCTCCGCATAGTCTTCAACCAATGTCCCGCTGTCCTTGATCCCGACA
>JASLCY010000557.1 GCA_030151925.1 Oligoflexus sp. | reverse complement strand
TCAAGGTCCACACGCGCAAAACGCCCATGGGCCCCGACGTGGATCTCGAGATCCTCGCTCAGGGAACTTCGGGCTTCTCGGGCGCCGACCTCGCGAACCTCGTGAACGAAGCGGCTCTGCTCGCAGCCCGCCAGGACGCGAAGATCATCAGCATGACTCATTTCGAGTCGGCGAAAGATAAGGTCATGATGGGCCCCGAGCGGAAGAGCATGATCATCGGCGAAGAAGAGAAACGCAACACCGCCTACCACGAAGCCGGTCACTGCATCGTGGCGAAGATGATCCCGGGCACCGATCCCGTGCACAAGATCACGATCATCCCCCGCGGCCATGCGCTCGGCGTGACGATCCTCCTGCCGACCGAAGACCGCCTCTCGATGTCGAAGGAATACGCGCAGGGCATCATCGCTTATGCGATGGGCGGCCGCGCGGCGGAAGAAGTGGTCTTCGGACTCACGACCACCGGCGCGGGCAACGACATCCAGAAAGCGACCGATATCGCCCGTAAGATGGTCTGCACCTGGGGCATGAGCGCGACCCTCGGCCCCGTGGCCTGGGCCGCTCCCGACCACGAAGTGTTCATGGGCCGCGAGTTCGGCAGCCGCGAGACCTTCTCGGAGAAAGTCCTCGAGGAGATCGATGCGGAAGTCCGCGCGCTCGTCACCGACGGCTACAACACGGCGCTGCGCATCCTGAAGGAAAAACGCACAGTGCTCGACAACATGTCGGAAGCCCTGCTCATTCGCGAAACCCTGGAATCCAAAGAGATCGACGCTATCATGAACGGCGAGATGCTGGTGACCGACGACGAGCGGGCGAAGTACCGGGAACGTCTCGAGCGTGAGAAGGAGGCTCGTAAAGTAGCCCCAAAGCCCCTGCGGGCAGCTGAAACCAACGCTCTTGGCATCGATCCGGCTTTGGCTCCGACCTAATCCGAGGTAGGTTTGCAGAACTGTCTCATCATGGGAATAGTCAACGTGACCCCCGATTCCTTCTCGGACGGGGGTCATTTTTTCACGCCTGATTCCGCCCTCGAGCAGATCGAAACTCTGCTCGCGGACGGCGCGGACATCATCGATCTCGGCGCCGAATCCTCACGTCCCAACGCTGACGCGGTGAGCGCGGAAGAGGAGTGGCGGCGGCTCGAGCCGGTCCTCAAGGCCCTCGCAGGGCGCGGCCTCACGATCAGCGTCGACACCTATAAACCCGAAACGATGCAGAAGCTCCTCGCCCATGAGGTCGCGATCATAAACGACATTCGTGGGGCCTCTTTGGTCGAAGACGCCTTTCTGAAGCAATGGGCCGCCAAAGGGCGGACCTATCTCGCGATGCATATGCACCGGGATCCGAAGACCATGCAGGGCGCGCCCCTCGATAAGGCCGAAGCGGCTCGAGAGCTCGATCTTTGGTATAAGGCGACCCAGGAACGCTTTCGCCGGCTGGGTTATCCTGCTGATAAAATATGGCTTGATCCCGGAATCGGCTTTGGCAAAACCGATGCCGCTAATCTATATTTGATGAAAGACGCGATGCGGCGGGCATCGGATCTCGCGATAGCCCTGGGCATTTCTCGCAAGTCCTTTCTAGGCCGCCTGCTCGATCTACCCGAGCCCCTCGCTCGCGACAGCGCGTCGAAGATGCTCGAATTAAGCTTTCTCTACGCTGAAGTCAAAGTGATCCGGACGCACAACGTAAAACATCTCAAGCGTCTGCGGGATCAGCTGCTGGGGTAAGAGCGGATAGGATAGGTGATGTCTGAGCTTTACCACAAGATAGGTTACTGGGCGCTGGTGGACATCGGCATCATCGCGGTGATCATCTATCAGCTCCTCCTGCTCATTCGCGGAACGCGGGCCATGCAGATGGTCCTCGGCATCCTGATGACGGTCGGCCTCGCCTTCTTCATCTCGCAGATCTATCCCCTGACGACCCTGAAATGGCTGATGGACAAGTTCTACTCGTCCATCATCATCATCATCGTGATCCTCTTCCAGGAAGACATCCGCCGCATGCTCTCGCGCATGGGGAAAAAGACGGTTTTCCCGACCCAGGAGCAGGTCTCGTCCAAACAGATGCTCGATGAGATCGCCCGCGCCTGCGCAGCGCTCTCATCGAAGAAGATCGGCGCCCTGATCATCATCGAACGCAATATCCTCCTCACCCGCTACGTCGATATCGGTATCCTGCTCGACGCGAAGGTGAGCAAAGAGCTGCTGCTCGCGATCTTCCACCCGACTTCGCCCATCCACGACGGTGCGGTGGCCATCCAGCAGGGAAGGGTCGCGGCCGCGGGCTGCTTCCTGCCCCTCACTCGCGACGAAGACGTGGATCCCAACTACGGCACGCGGCACCGCGCGGCGATCGGCATCAGCGAGGAGACCGACGCGATCGCCATCGTCGTCTCCGAGGAGACTTCCGCCATTTCCATCGCCATCGACGGCATCGTGGTGAAAAAAACCGATGCCAAGGACCTGAGGCGTTCCCTGACCCAGCTCTTGAGCGGCGATACCCCCGACACCGGTGATACCTCGATGACAACCATGAAAAAGACGAATTGGATCGATCGGGTGATGTCGTTCCGTTCGAAGGGGGATTGATATGCGGTCCGTCCTGCGAAGCATACTCAACATCCTCTTCAACAATATCGGTTATAAGCTGCTCGCGATCCTGCTCGCCGTCGTCGTCTGGGCCATCATCCAGGGCGAGCAGATCCAGGAAGTCAACCGCGAGATCCTCGTCGAGATCCACGTCCCGCCTGAATACGGCGTGCGCGGCGGCGACCTGCTGCGCGTGAAGGCCGCGACCATCCGCGGCCCTCAGGCCTGGCTGCTCGAGGTTCCGAAGCGCCTGACGGCCGAAGTCTTCGTCCCGCGCGAGAAGGTGGGCGGCGAGTATCGCGTCCGCCTCAGCAAGGATGATGTGAAGAACCTCAACGAGCGCCTCGAGCTCATCATCCACGAGCCCAACCTGTCGCTTTACGTCGATAGGCTGATGGAACGGGCGGTGCCGGTGCATGAATCGCTGCGCGGTTCGCCGGCGGAAGGCTTCAACGTCGAGAAGGTCACGATCGAGCCGCGCAACGTCACCGTGAAAGGCATACGCAAGGACCTGATGGAGCTTCGTAATATCTATACGGAACCCGTCGACGTCACCGGCCTCAACGCGAATAAAACGATAGAGGCCCGCCTCATCTCGCCCGGCCTGGGCGGCGACGCCCTTTCGCAGGAAGTGGTAAAGGTCAACCTGCAGGTCGGCAGCAGCCGTATCAACAAACGCTTCGCGAATATTCCCGTCGAGATCGTCGGCGCCGAGCGTCGCGTGAAGTTCTCGCCGCAGATGGTGTCGATCCTCGTGCAGGGCGTGCCGAACGTTATCAACTCCCTCAATCGTTCGGATTTCAAAGCCTTCATGGAGCTCTCGAAGACGGCGCCCGGCCGCTATGAGGAAGCGATCAAGGTGAAGATCCCGGCCGACACGGTGCTGATCGAAACCTTCCCGGACAAAGGCGCCATAAGCGTCTTAAAAGACTGATCTCTGCCCAAAAAGGCCCGTTCTTTCAGCTTCTTATCGATGCGCTATATTTAAAATTCAGTTATGGCTCGTCGAGGCCGATAAGAAAGGGATCGAACTCTTGAAGTTTAGGTCCCTGGAACGTCATCGCCGCTACGAGGCCGTCATGCACAAGATCCCGTCCCTTCCCCTCTTGTCCGCCTTGCTCCTCAGCGGAGCCTTCGCGTGCAGCCAGGCCCCTCGGAGCCCGACGATCATCTCTGCGAAGAGCGGGGCCGAAGGCGAGGTCGATTCGGGCGACCAGAGCTCGAACGCCGATGCTCAAACGAATACCGCGGATAACTCTTCTTCCGGCGACGCCCAGAGCTCGACCAACACCTCGGACCAGATGCAGGCTTCGTCGAACGATTCGTCCAGCGGCATGAATTCCACGTCTACCACTACGACCACGACCACGACGATGCATGGCAACGGCATCGGCGAATGGGAAGGACGCAAGGAATACGGCACCTCGGAGAATCCCTATAAGGACGCTCCCGAAGTGAGCAGCAGCAAACTCAAGGGCTCGACGCAGACCTTCACCATGAAGGGCAGCGATAGCAAGATCTTCCCCGGCAACTACTCGCGCAACGTGAAGGTGTATTTCCCGCCGAACCTCGACAAGGCCAAGGAACACCCCTTCATGGTCTCCATGGACGCCCAGTACTGGACGCAGCCGATGCTGAACGTCGTCGATAACCTCATCGACGAGAAGAAGATCCCGCCCATGATAGTCATGTACGTCGACAACGGCGGCGGCGACGCGGAAGGGAGCGAACGCGGGAAGGAATACGACCTGCTCGGGCCCAATAACGGCAAATTCCTCGAGACCGAAGTCATGGCATTGGTGGAAAAGGATTACGGCGTGAAGTTCTCCAAGGATCCTCAGGCCGGCGGTTCGTTCGGCGGCAGCTCGAGCGGCGCGGCTTCGTTCACGCTCGCCTGGTTCTACACGCAGCGCTTCACCAAGGTCCTGAGTTATTCGGCCACGCTCACGGCCCAAGGCCGCGACGCCGCCTATCCCAAGGGCGGTTATGAATACGGCGAGCACATCATCAAAGACGAGCCTACGGTGAAGCCGATCCGCGTCTGCCTCGAATACGGTGAGAACGATAATAACTTCGGTGACACGAAGAGCCAGAAGATCTCGAACGAGATGACCTTCAAGGCCCTGACCGACAAGGGTTACCCGGTTCGCCTCATCTATGCGAAGGGTGCGGGGCACGTCGACCAGAAACCTTTGAAGACGACGATCGCCGACAACCTCATCTGGCTGTGGCAGGGCTATCCCAAGAATTAACAGCCATAGCGTACCTCGGAAGCCGCAAGAAAATTCCAGTCAAGTGCGGCCAATAGGGCTTATCAAAAAGCCTTTTTAGTCTGTTTGAAATCAGCTAGTCTAGAGCTTCTCAAGCTGTTCTAGTCAGGCTTTTCCAGCAGAAGAGGTAAACAGGAGTGGGTAAGTATTTTGGCACC
>JASLCY010000555.1 GCA_030151925.1 Oligoflexus sp. | reverse complement strand
CGTGGATCAGCAGAATGGGATCTTTTTTCATAGAGAGAATCCTGACTTGAGTATCGCCCGTATATCGCGCCAGGTCGGAGTCCGGCGGTGTTTGAGTCCTTCGGGGGCCGCGTTCGGCTCGCCCTGCAGAGCGCGTTCGTCGGCCGCGACCGCCGCGAGCACCGAACGGATCTCGCTCAGCTCGCGTTTTACGCCTCGCTTGAGATAGGACGTATAATCGCGATCCGAGCCGTCGCTGACCTCTACGACCCGGAGCAGCGTGCCCGCGTCTATCTTCTCGGACATGTTATGGATCGAGAAGCCGGTGGCCTTGCGCTCGGAGAGGTTCCACATATCGCAGCTCGTGCCGCGCTGCAGCGGTAGCAGCCCGTGATGAATATTGATGCAGCCGAGGCGCGGGACCCTGAGGAAGGCTTTTTTATAGATGCAGCGGGTCCTGGCGTTCACCACCAGGTCGAAGCCGTTGTCCCGGACCAGGGCCTCCGCCTCGGGGCAGTTCACGCTCGGGAGGATCCACACGTTTTTCCCAGCTTTTTTATAGGCTTCCTCGCGGCGTTTGCGGCTTCCGCCAAACTGGTTGAGCAGGAGGTTCGAGCCCATGCCGCGCGCGCCGAGCGCAAGGAGGGCGAGTCCCTTTACGGTGATGTCGCGGCTTTGGTTGTCGAGTATGAGCAGACCGCCTACCTGGGGGCAATCCGCGAGCCCGAGGACGAGCTCATCGTAGTTGTCGGGCGTGAATGTCACGCGCGACGTCACAAGCAAGGCTTTCACACGGCTTCCTTTGCGAGACAAGGCCGAAGGCTGGAACCTATCATAAAGCATTACGTCTATTATAAGTAAGATAGGGGAAAAGCAGATCGGCAATTTCTCGCTAGGCGAGTAACCTCATGTTTTAGGACAGGTGTTTTGCTGTGTTAGGAATCGCACCAGCTCGGTGATGTGGAAAGAGACGGTGTAGAGCAGACGATCGGGGACCATGATGATCCGCCCTTTGCGAACGGCCTCGAGCCGCTGCCAGCCGGTCTTCTTCAGCAGGACCTTCTGGAGCGAGGCCGCGTCCGGGGCGTCGGCCTCCGAGGCGAAGACGTAATCCGGCCTCTGCTGGGCGAGGACCTCGTGCGAGATCAAACTCCAATCCTTCATTCCTATATCGCGTAACGCGTTATGGTAGCCCGCGATGTTCGCCACGTCGTCGATGATGGTGCCCGCGCCGGGCACCACGTCGCTGCTCGTATATTGGATGAAGGTCGGCGCCTTCTTCCGCACGCAGCGCGGCGCCTGCGCGAGCGCGTCCCTCACCTCGGCCTGCATGCGCGCGACCATGGCCGCGGCGGGTTTCTCTTCGCCCGTGAGCCGGCCGAGTTCCGCGATGTTGGCCTCGATATCCCGCAGGCTCCCGAAGGACCTCTGCACGGCGACGTTCACCTTCGCGTTCTTCAGCTGCTGGATGATGTCGGGCGAAGTATAGCTCGCGAGGATGACGAGGTCGGGCTTGGCGAGGAGGAGGTTCTCCATGCTGTCGCCGACGCGCACCTTGATCGAGGGCGGCAGCTTCTCGATGAAGCTGTACTTGGGGTTGTCGGCGAAGGTCGAAACGGCGACGAGGCGCTGCTCTTCGCCCTTCAGGAGTTCGAGCAGGATCTCGTCGCTCCCGACCGTTCCGGAGGCGATTCTTCGCGGCGCCTCCGCCAGGGCTTTCGCGGACGGGCTGAGAATAAAGTATAAGACTATGATTTTTCTGATATATTTCTGCATCTCCGCTCGTCTCCATCACACTCGCTAATCGAGGAAAAGATCTGTAGTATAAGACCAGCTTTCTTTCGGCCCTCGTCAGTATGGCCGGAAAAAGCTTTACCTAAGGTTACGCAAGGAATTGTGAAAATGAAAGTCGCTGAGATCCGTTCCCGCTTTCTCAAGTTCTTCGAGAAGAACGGGCATACCGTATTGGAAAGCTCGTCGCTTGTCCCTTCCAACGATCCCACCCTGCTCTTCACCAACGCGGGCATGGTGCAATTCAAGGATGTATTCCTCGGCAAAGACCGCCGCGACTATACTCGCGCCGCGACCGCGCAGAAATGCGTGCGAGCGGGCGGCAAGCACAACGACCTCGAGAACGTCGGCTACACCGCGCGTCACCATACCTTCTTCGAGATGCTCGGCAACTTCTCGTTCGGCGATTACTTCAAGAAAGAGGCGATCCGCTACGCCTGGGACTTCATAACCCAGGAGCTCAAGCTGCCCACGGACAAGATCTACGTGACCGTCTACAAGGACGATGACGAGGCCGCCGCGATCTGGGAGAAGGAGATCGGCATCGATCCCAAACGCATCCACCGCTTCGGCGAGAAGGACAACTTCTGGTCGATGGGCGACACCGGCCCCTGCGGCCCGTGCACCGAGCTCTTCGTCGATCGCGGCGCGAAATACGGCTGCGGCAAGGCCACCTGCGCCCTCGGCTGCGACTGCGACCGCTACATGGAATTCTGGAACCTCGTCTTCATGCAATACAACCGGGACGCGGAAGGCAAGCTCCACCCGCTGCCCAAGCCCTCGGTCGATACCGGCATGGGCCTCGAGCGCATCGCCTCGATCCTCCAGGACACCGAGACCAACTACGAGATCGACAGCTTCCTCGCGATCCTGCAGAAGATCGCGAGCCTCGTCGGCCACACCTACGATCCCAAGGGCACGGCGAACTTCCCTTATCGCGTGATCGCCGACCATTCGCGCGCCATCACCTTCCTCATCGGCGACGGCGTGATGCCTTCCAACGAAGGCCGCGGCTACGTGCTCCGCCGCATCATCCGCAGGGCGATCCGTTACGGCAAGAAAATAGGCCTCGAGCGCCCGTTCCTCGCGGAGACCTGCGGCTTCGTCATCGACCAGATGAAAGACGCGTATCCCGACCTCGTGGACAAACGCAGCTTCATCCTCAAGGTCGTCCAGGCCGACGAGGAGCAGTTCCTCAAGACCCTCGAGCGCGGCCTGAGCCTGCTCGACGAGGAGATGCAGAAGCTCGGCGAAGGCAAGGTCCTGTCCGGCGAGGTCGCGTTCCGCCTCTACGATACCTTCGGTTTCCCGATCGACCTCACGCGCATCATCTGCGAGGAGAACGGCCTGAGCGTCGACGAACCGGCCTTCGAGCAGGCGATGCTCAAGCAGAAGACGCAGTCGCGCGCGAGCTGGAAGGGCAACGCGGGCGGCGAGGATACGCTCGACAACCTCTTCCACGAGATCGCCAACGAACTCAAGGAGAAGGGCAAGGCGGTGAGCTTCGTCGGCTACGACACGACGGAGACCGAAGAGGGCCGCCTCGTCGCGTTGATTCAAGAGAAGGACGGCCAGGCCTCGCGCAGCGATTTCGCGGGCACCGAACTCGCCGATTACGTCTACGCGGTCTTCGACATCACGCCGTTCTACGGCGAGGGCGGCGGCCAGGTCGGCGACAAGGGCACCGTGCGCGGCCACGGCTTCGAAGGCGAGGTCTTCGACGTGAAGAAGCCGGTGGAAGGCCTGACCGTGCTCCACATCAAACCGCTCAAGGGCACCGTCAAGGTCGGCGAATCCTACCTGCAGGCGACCGACAACGGCCTGCGCCAGCTCACGGCGCGCAACCACACGGCGACCCACATGCTGCACTGGGCCCTGCGCCACGTGCTGGGCGATCACGTGAAGCAGGCGGGATCGCTGGTGACCGCGGAGATGTTCCGCTTCGACTTCAGCCATTTCCAGGCGGTGACGGAAGCCGAGCTGCAGAAGATCGAGGACCTCATCAACGAGCGCATCTTCACCGACCTTCCCGTCTCCAAGAAGGAGATGAAGAAGGAGGAGGCGATCGCGGCCGGCGCGATCGCGATGTTCGGCGAGA